>NZ_JBSFQJ010000014.1:0-40017 GCF_053588655.1 Gordonia sp. NPDC003424 | reverse complement strand
AAGCGACCGAGCATGCGAGGCCGCGCATCGAGACCCCTGCCGCAAGCGATCTCGATGCGGCGCCTCGCTGCGCTCGGAGCCTTACTCGATCAACGGGAGTGACGGACTGACCCGCTCAAACGGGGCGGCCGACCCACCGCTCACGGCATGACGGACTCACCCCATTACGGGGCGGCGACCCACTCGATCAACGGGGCGGCGGCCCACTCGTTCAACGGGGTGGCCGGCCACCCGCTGAACGGTGTGGCCGACCCACTCGATCAACGGGGTGGATCCGCCGCAACCTTTGGCTTTCGGGCGCCCGACAATCCGTGATGCCGGAGATACCAGAGCAGCATCAGGCCCGACGAGGTGCCGTGGAACGCGTGCAGAACCCAGATCGGGCCGGGCGGCAGGCTGACCACGTAGATCGCGTAGACGAGGTTCCCGACGTTGGCCAGCACGATGTTGCCGAAGCTGTAGGAGGACAGGTCGCGGGTCGTGGCGGCCTTCCACAGCATGGGGAGCGTGGACGCCACGAATACGGCGGTCGAGACCCCACCGGCGACGGTCGCCACGGTGTTCATCGTCGCGCTCCTGTCAACGAACGTGTCCCGGCACGCACGACAATCAGTGACTTGTACATGCCTCGAGCTCCCGTCGGGTGTCGGATCGCGGCGAGGATTCCCGCCATCACCACCAAGGGTCGTCGTCGAGGCGTCCGGTCACATCGGGAGCTGTTCCCTAACTATTCTGCTGGGCCAGTATTTGGCGCGCGCGGGCTTCTACGGGTGCGTCGATGAACTCTCCGTCCGTGGTCGTGGTCGGTCGACCGTTGCTGGCGTCGAGAGCGTGCAGGATGGTGGTGGCCCAGGCGATGTCGTCGGTCGATGGGGTGAACACCCGATGGATGATGTCGAGTTGGTTCGGGTGGATGGCGGATTTGGCACCGAATCCGAGTTCGTGCGCGACGCGGGCCTCCTCGGTGAGTGCGGCGGAGTCGTGGACATTGGCGAAGACGGAATCGATCGGGGACTCGAGCCCGTGTGCGCGCGACGCGATCACCAGTGCGCCGCGGGCGTAGTCGAGGGCGTGCGGCGATGTGCCGCACCGGAGATCCGCGCGTAAGTCGATCCCGCCGAGTGCGAGGCGTCCCACGGCCGGATGCGCGGCGATCTGGGGCGCAGCGAGGATGCCTCTCGCGGTCTCTATGGCGCACAGTATCTTTGTGCCCTTCGGGAGTCGCCCGACAACCCATGACACGTCGTCCGGCGAGTCCACCTTCGGGATACGCACGCCGTACGCCTGCCCGGCGATGGCGGTGAGATCGGCGATCGCGTCGGCACTGCCGACGGCGTTGATCCGAACCCATCCGCGACGACGACCCAGAATCTCTCGGGCATTGGCGCGGGCGGTGCGTTTGTCGGCGGCGGGAACGGCGTCTTCGAGGTCGATGATCACCTCGTCGGCACCGAGGCCGAATGCCTTGTCGGCCATCTGGTGTCGGTGACCGGGCACGAACAGGTAACTGCGAGCACTGATCACAGGACACCATCCTCGGCCAGGCCGGCCAGACGCGACGAGTCGACGCCCAAGAGGTCCCGGTAGAGCTGCTCGTTGTCCTGTCCGAGACCGCGCCCGGCGAACTCGATCGATCCGGGTGTCTCGGAGAAGCGGCACATGACGTTTTGCATGCGGAGCTGGCCGAGATCCTCGTCGTGGATCGTGGTGATGACCTCCCGGTCGATCACGTGCGGGTCCGAAAGCAGTTGTTGCGCATTGTAGATCGGGGCCAAGGCGGCACCGGCGGCGACGAACCGCGCTTCCACCTCGACGAAGTCCCGGTCCGCGATCCACGCCGAGACGACTCCGTCGATCATGTCGGCGCGACGGCTGCGCTCGCCGGCGTTCCCGAACCAGGGTTCGGCGGCGATGTCGGGTCGACCGACCAGACGCAGGACACGCTCGGCCACCGACGTCGCGCTCGCCGAGATGGCGACCCAGCGCCCGTCACGAGTTCGGTAGGTGTTGCGCGGAGCGTTGTTGGGGGAGCGGTTGCCGTGGCGCTGCGCGATCTCACCGAGTTGATCCCACACGGTGGGACCGGGCCCGAGGATACCCAACAGCGGTTCGAGCAGGGACATGTCGATGACCTGGCCGTGCCCGCCGTTGTTGTCGCGGTCGTAGAGAGCCGAGATCACCGCGAAGGCGCCGGTGATGCCCGCGACACCGTCGGCGAGTCCGAACGGCGGCAGAGTGGGCGGGCCGTCGGGTTGGCCGGTCTGGTGCGCGAATCCGCTCATGGCCTCGACGAGAGTGCCGAAGGCACGACGATCCGCGTACGGGCCGGTCTGCCCGAAACCGGTGACCCGCAACATGACGAGGCCCGGGTTGAGGTCGAGGAGAGTGTCGGCGCCGATGCCCCATTTTTCCAGGACTCCGGGTCGGAAGTTCTCGACGAGGACGTCGGCCTCGGCGACCATCTCCCGGAGAAAGTCCTGACCGGTGGGGTGACCGAGGTTGAGCGTCATCGTTCGTTTGTTGCGGCCGATGACCTTCCACCACAGGCCGTGGCCGTTGCGATGCCAGCCGTGCGTGCGGGCCGGGTCGCCGCGCGGATGCTCGACCTTGATGACGTCGGCACCGAAGTCACCGAGGAGCATCGCGGTGATGGGTGCGGCGTAGACCGTGCTGATGTCGAGGACCTTGATGCCACGCAACGGTCCTGAGCGGTCGGTGGTCGAGGTCCAGCCGCGCTGAGCTGTGGTGGTCGAGTCGGTCGCTGGGTCTGTGCTGTGGTTCGTCATCGTGCTCCCTGCGGGATGGGGTGTCCGGGTGGGTGGCGCCCGTTACATCAGCATTCTTCGGAGGAGCCGCGTCACCGTCACGCTTGTGCTCGTAACTCGCCTTTTGCGCATATTCGTCAGCCGGGGCGACGGCTCGGCGATACCGCACGATTGACTGACCCGGGATCCGCCGACAGACTCGAATGCACTCCGACAACCAGGGGTCGAGATGAAGCGGAAATGGACTGTGGTCGCCGCGGTGCTCACCGTGTGCGCCATGGTTCTCGGTGCCTGCGGCGGAGGTTCGGGTGCCGGCGGCGACGCGTCGACGGAGTTCTCGACCTGTTCACTCACCGAGGGTGTCGCGAACGCCAGTGGCAAGGCCGTGGGCAACGAGCACATCTTCATCGGCGCATTCGTCGGCTGGGACGAGTCGGTGGCCTCGGCCTATCTCATGAAGAACATCCTCAACAGCAATCGCTACGACGCGGAGGTGAAGACGCTCGACGTGGATGCAGCGTTCACCGCGACCGCGTTCGGGGAGATCGACGTGCTCACCGACGTCTGGCTGCCCACCACCCATCAGGGCTACGTCGATCAGTACCGTCAACGGCTCGAGCCGCTGGGCTGCTGGTACAGCACCGCGAAAATCACCATCGCCGTCAACAATTCGTCGCCGGCGAAGTCGATCGCCGACCTCAAGACGATGGGCGGCGCCTACGGCGACACACTGGTCGGCATCGAGCCGGGAGCCGGCGAGACCGCAGTGATCACCAACCGGGTGATCCCTGAGTACGGACTGCACAACATCACGTTGCGCAGCACGTCGACCGCCGACATGCTCGCCTCGCTGCGCCAAGCCCAGGCCGATGACGCCAACATAGCGGTCGTGCTGTGGAAACCGCATTGGGCATATTCGGAGTTCGCCATCCGTGACCTCACCGACCCCAAGAAGACGATGGGCGGCACAGAGGGCATCTGGAACTTCGCCACGAACGGATTCGCCGAGCGTTCACCCAAGGCGGCCCAGATACTCACCAACCTCGTCCTGTCCGACGCGGAACTCTCCAGTCTCGAGGATCTGATGACCCAGAAATACCGCAGCGCCAGCAAGGACGATGCGGTGATCGAGTGGCTCAACGCGCACCCGGATTTCGCGGATCAGGTGGTGAGCGGGTCTCTGGGATAGGCGACGACGGCGGGTCACCACCGCCTCGTCCGGCTTCGCATCGCACATGTGACGCAGAGCCGCGCCGCCGGCAGGACTTCCAGACGCTCGGGATCGATCGGCGCCCCGCACGTTTCGCAGATTCCGTAGGCACCGTGACCGAGCCGATCGAGCGCGGCGTCGATCTCGCGCAACCGCACGCGTGAGCGCTCCGCCTGCGCCATGAGATGACCGCGTTCCACCGCGAGCGTCGACCCCTCGGGATCGTGCTCGTCGTCGGCAGCCTCGTCACCGGTCGCATCGATGACGGCGGCCAGACGAGCCGACAGGGAGTCGATCAACTCGACCGTCCGCTCACGTTCGGCGACCAGCGCCTCCCGCGACGCATCATCGTGGGTGCTCACGGACACTCGGCATGTGCCCCGGATGACTTCATGTCCTCAGGGTAGGTGATCTCGGTGAGGGTGCCGTCGAGGAAGGCGCGCAGCATTTTCGGCACGAGGCGGAGTAGGTCGCCCAGGCCGATCCAGCGGCCGGCGGTGATGGAGTGGACGTGGAAGCGGACGGCGGCCTTGTCGGGCAGGTTGTTGATGCTGCAGTGTCCGCAGTCGGCGAGGACCCGCTCGAACATCAGCTGCCCGACCCGGCGGGCGGCCACGATCCTACGGCCGCCGCGCGACCCCGTCACCGGCTGAACCGGACAAACCGATCCACTTGTGCGGCCTCCTGTGCCGAGTAGGTGACGCTGTCCACCTGATCGCCAGAGTCGTTCAGCAGCAGGAGGTTTCCGCCGTTGTTGCCAAGTTGCACGTCGGTGCCGTCGAGGGAGATGACCGTCGACGCGCCCGATTCGAGCGTCGTGTCGAGTTTGGTTTCGCGTCCGTTGCGGTCTACCAGCCGCCACCCGTGGAGGGTGGTCGGGCTGGTGGCCAGGTTGCCGATGACCACCGCCTCGTGTCCGGGATCATCCCCGGCGGGATTGATCAGGGCCCGTTCCAGATAGACGGCGCCGGTGGTGGGCGGCGTGGTCCCCGGTGTCGCGGCGATGATCGCAGAGAGCGGTTGCGCACCCGGGGCGGCGTCTCCGGCGGCGGTGGTGGGCACACGCTGAGTCTGGAATGCCAACGCAATGGCGACGATTCGATCGGGAAATGCCAGGAGCAGGCCACCGTCGTGGAAGCTGCCGTTGTCACCCGCGTGGGCGCCCACGTTGCCCTGGTTCATGTGGATGTCGTGCACTCCGTGCAGGCCGTCGGTGTTGCCGAAGTCCTGGTCGATGGGCATGTGCAGATTGCTGTCGAACTTCGCGCCGAACGCGTAGAGTTCGCCGCCGGCCGACTTGCATTGGTCGAGATACAGACTCAACAGGTCCTGCAGGTCGTCGGCGCTGGCGCTGCCCGAGGGCGGCAGCGCACGCCCGTGCGAGAATTCGAACAGCGGCGCCTTGACGTAGTCGAGCGATTCCGCCGAATTGTGGTCGGTGATCGAGAATCCCGTCGACAACGTCGGCAGGGTGGCGAGGATCGGATGACCGACCATCGGGTCCACGACCCAGAACACGACCTCGCTGCCGTCACCGGATTGCACATTGACGGCCACGCGCCAGGGCTGGCCGGTGTCGTCGACGGCCCGGATCTGCAGATGCGGAGTGCGTTGCCCGTCCTCGCGCGTGTAGCGGTCCGGTCTGGCCCGCAACACCCCGTAGTTGATCGACATGGCGGATTCCCTTCCGTGACAGAGCCGTTGCCTCGACAGCCTGCTCACACGGTAGGCGCGGGACACCCTCATGGACACGAGTAGCGCGCTACTCGAAAACACACCCCGAGGGCACCATGACAGATTTGGGGGATTCCCCCCATTCCCTGTGCGCGCCGGGAGGGGGAGCATCGGTGCCATGTTCGCTTCGGTAGCAGGATGGACGGTACGCAATCGGTGGTCGGTGGTGGGCGCGTGGCTGATCACGCTGTTCGCCGCCATCGCCCTGGCCGGCGCGTTCGGGGGTGACTCGATCACCAATTTCGCCGACGACGACCGCACCGAATCCGGTCGCGCACTCGCGACCCTCAACGGTGCGGCCGGCGGTTCGGCCGCCGATGAGGCACGCGTCGTCGTCGCCACCGATTCGACGGTGCCCGGCGGGGTGCGCAATCCGGTGGTGCGGACCCAGATCGCCGAACTCCGCGATCGCATCACGGCCGTCGACCCGAACACCCGGATGGCCGACCTCTATGCCGGGGGTGCGTCCAGGGATGTCGCGATCTCCCCGGACGGCACCGTGGCTTATACGACGCTCACCGTTCCGGCCGAATCCGACAGTCAGCGTGCAGATCTGATCGCCGAGATCAAGGAGACCACAAAGCGGTTCGACGCTCCGGGCACCCGCGTCAACTTCGCCGGTGACTGGTTTGCCGACGAGGCGCCGGCCGGGCTGGGCGAGGCGATCGGCATCGGTTTGGCGATGATCATCCTGCTGATCGCCTTCGGCTCGCTCGTGGCGGCGGGACTGCCGTTGCTCACCGCGCTCTTCGGTGTCGGTGTGGGTGCCTCGGTGTTGATCTTGCTGCAGAACGTCGTCGACACCCCGAACTTCGCGGTGTCGCTCACCGCCATGCTGGGGATCGGTGTCGGCATCGACTACGCATTGCTGATCCTCACCCGCTTTCGGGCTGCACTCGCCGACGGCGCCGAAGTGCCCGACGCGGTGGTCATGGCGATGGACACCGCGGGACGATCGGTCGCCTTCGCCGGAGCCACCGTCACCATCGCCATCGCCGGCCTGCTGACCCAGGGCGGCGTGATCGGGCCGACGATGACGCTGGCCGGCTGCGCCGGCGTTCTGGCGGTCATGCTCGCCGCGCTCACCCTGTTGCCGGCGTTGCTGGCGCTCATCGGCACTCGCGTGAACAAGCTGGCGATACCCGGCCTGCGCACCCGACCAGGCACCGACGGCGCACTCGCGCAACGATGGAGCCGGACCGTGCAGCGGCACCCGTGGGGTGGCGTGCTGGTGGCCCTCACGATCCTGATCGTGTTGTCCATTCCAGCGTTCGGTCTCCGTCTGGGATTCGGCGACGCCGGCAACCGGGCGGCCGAGGACACCACGCGCATCGCCTACGACGACCTGGCGCGCGGCTTCGGCGACGGCGCGAACGGGCCGCTGTTCCTCGTCACCGAGCTTCCGGAGGGCACCGGCATCCAGCAGCTCGGTGTGCTCGCCACGCAACTCAGGGATACCGCCGGCGTAGCCGAGGTGAGTCCACCGATCCCGTTGGGACGCGTCGACGGCAACCCCGTCGCGATGCTCACCGTCACCCCGACGACCGGGCCGCAGGACACCGCGACCGTCGATCTCGTGCACCACATCCGCGACAGTCTCGTACCGCAGTCGGGCCTGCCCGTGCAGCTGACCGGGGCCGCGGTCGGCGGCGACGACTTCGCCGAACTGACGCTCAGTCGACTCCCGCTGATGGTCGCGGTGGTGTTGATCTGTTCATTCCTGTTGTTGGCGTTGGCGTTCCGCTCCATCGTGATTCCCACGAAGGCGATCGTGATGAATCTGCTGTCCCTGGGTGCCGCGTTCGGCGTGATCGTCGCGGTGTTCCAGTGGGGCTGGGGGATGGAACTCATCGGCGTCGGCAAGGTCGGGCCGACCGAAGCATGGGTGCCGATCGTGCTCTTCGCGGTCGCGTTCGGTCTCGCGATGGACTACGAGGTGTTCCTGGTGTCACGGATCCGGGAGCGATACCTCGCCTCCGGGGATCCGACGACGTCGGTCACCGAGGGACTCGCCGCCACGGCGCGGGTGATCACCGCGGCCGCCGCGATCATGGTGTGCGTCTTCGCCAGCTTCGTCTTCTTCGACGACCGCGGGCTCAAAGCGATGGGTCTCGGCCTGGCGACCGCCGTGTTCATCGACGCGACGGTGGTGCGGATGTTGTTGGTGCCCTCGACGATGGAGATCTTGGGCCGCTACAACTGGTATTGGCCGTCGTGGCTCGAGCGGGTGCCGTCGCTGGACGGGGTGCACCGAAGCACCGCCGGTGCCGATCACACCGAATCCAGTCCGGCACAGAGCGAAACGCAACCGAGCCACACGTAGGTCGTCGTCGAGACCGCGAACCGGGTGACGCTCACCGACGACGACCATCCGCGTCAGGACGATCGGCGCCGACGCCATCGGTAGGGTACGGGGTACGGGGTGCGGTCGAGTGAAGGGATGACGATGAATCGGGCACCTGTGCCGTTCGAGGTCCACGAATCCGGTGCCCTGCTTCATGGCACGAAGGCCGATCTGGCGGTCGGGGAGCTGCTCGTGCCAGGGTACGAGTCGAACTTCGAGGACGGCCGCACGGCCAACCACGTCTATGTGACGGCGACGCTGGATGCGGCGACGTGGGGTGCCGAGCTCGCGGTTGGCGACGGGCGTGGGCGGATCTACATCGTCGAACCCACTGGGCAGCTCGAAGACGATCCCAACGTCACCGACAAGAAGTTCCCGGGTAATCCCACCAGGTCGTACCGAACCCGGCAATCGGTGCGCATCGTCGGCGAGATCGTGGACTGGGTCGGGCATTCACCCGATCAGGTCGCGACGAGGCTCGCGGCGCTCGAGGATCTGCGTCGTCGCGGCGCGGCGCAGATCGACGACTGATCGCCGTCTCGGCCGCTCCCGTTCAGCGGAAAGCTCGGTCATCACAGACGTGGAACAACCGTCGCCGCGAACCTCCGCAACTGGTCGAGCGGGTCGGCGACCGGCCAGATGAGGACCCCGTCGACCCCGGCCTCGGCGTAGGCGGTCAGCGTCTCGGCGCATGCTTGCGCCGATCCGATCAGTACCTGCCCGGCCAGAGTTGCCGGATCGTCTCCGAGCAGGTGCGCCACGGCGTCGTGTTGAGTCTGCGCGGCCGACGCGGACTCGGTGATGAAGGTCCACATGCCGGCGAGAGTGATCGGGAAGCCCTGCTCGTCGTGGCCCCGTCGTGTCGCGTCGATGATCACCCGTCCGGCGGTGATCCGATCCGGGGAGGTGTGCGCCGCCGCGACCAGCCAACCGTCCCCGAGTGCTGCGGCCCGACGCAGGCCCGCGGGGGAGCCCCAACTCCCGATCCAGATCGGGACCGGATGTTGCGGGCGGGGTTCGAGCACCGGCACGTCGTAGAAGCGTCCCGGCTGCGGTGGCCCGGTCGGGCTCAGTGCGGCTCTGAGCACGCGAACGGACTCGTCGAACCGAGACCACCTCTGCGCGAACGGAATTCCGGCCGCGGCATAGTCGGCGGGGAGGTAGCCCGGACTGACCCCGAGGACGAATCGGCCACCCGACAGTGCGTCCAGGGTGGCGGCCGCCTTCGCCACCGCGGCCGGACCGCGGAGGACAGGGAGGGTGGTGGTCATCGCCAGAGTCATGTCGCCGCTGCGCTCGATGACGCTGGACAGCGCGACGAGTCCGTCGAGCCACGGCCGCGGGAAGACCAGGTGGTCGCTCGCGCTGATGGCAGAGATGCCCGCGTCTCGTGCGGCTTTCACGAAGCGCGCCGGCGAGACCGGCTCGGAACCGTCGATGCCGATCAGCGGCAGATGGGCACCGAACCACACGGTTCGAGCCTAGGCGTCATCGATCGGTACGTGGCGAAAAACCGCTCCGACGGGCGCCTCCGAGGGGAATACGACCTCGGATGGTGCTCACGGGGCGGATCTCAGTCAGCCGGGAGGTTGTGTCCGACGCCCGGGGCAATTCAATCTCACTCCATCCGCCATCCGCCGGCCGTCGGACGAGTCAGACGATCGACGAACCAGTCGGCGGTCACGGCGTCACGTTCCTCGGCGCGGTTGTGCAGGGCGTGGTCCCCGTCGGGCCAGATCTGCATTTCACCGAGCTCGCCTGCCGCGTCGACGAACGGCTGCTGGAGATCCGGTGAGGGGACCAGCGGGTCGCGTCCTCCATGCAAGACGCGGACCGGGCACCCGATACGGTGGTTGTGCGGGTCCAAGCTCAGCCGCGCGAGGACACGATTGACCTCATCGGCATCGGATGTACCCATGGCCGCCGTGAATTGTTCTCGGACGCCACGGAATTCCGGCATTGTCGGAGCGGCGGGCGCACCATTGACGACACAGGCGCGGATCCTGTTGTCCACTGCGGCGAGCCTCGCGGCGAACAGACCACCGGAGCTGTTGCCCTGCACGCCGATTGCGTCGCCGAGCCGTGGGTCGTCCGCGACGATGTCGACGAAACGGGCGAACCCCTCGACCATTTCGGCATCGAAGTGCAGTCCGTCGCGTAGGCGCGGTTCCCCCTGGCCGGGCCCTTCGGCGAGCAGGCATGCGAGGCCGCGGTCGGCCAGTGCGTCGGCCGATCTCAGGTAGGCGACACCCCAGCCGGTGAGACCGCCCCACATGATCACCGTCGCCCTGGCCCGGCCGGTCCGGGGTAACCGCAACCATCCGACGAGATGCCCTGTACGGTAGGGCGTTTCGACCCTCTCGAGAACGGGGTCGGGGAGCAACGCCAACCGTTGCACCTGCTGGACGTACCGGCCGTACAGCAACCGCTTGTTCTCGGTGTCGGCATTCTCGGCCATCTGGGCGAATAACGCGGCACCGACAGCCCAGCGCTGCATCAGTTCTGCCGTTCGATACCGGCCCAGAGCCAGCGCCTCCGACGCGGCAGCCGCACGCTGCTCCGACAATGACGATGCCGTGTCCGACCAATTCTTGCCCGCCGCGCTGTCGGCGAGCAGAGTTCGTGCATCCGCGGGATTCATCCCGCCGTCGGTCAGGCGCGCATGAGTCAAGGCCCGATGCAGCGCGGCGGTGGCCGGGGGCAGATCGTGTCGGGGGACCACCGGGCGAATACTACGCTCGGGGTCCACCCCGCATCAGAGTCCGCTCGGATAGGTCTCGGGGTGCCGGTCGGCGAGCCACACGCTGCCCGGCTCGAGCGGTGCGAGCGCGTGGGTCCGGTCGATGTGGATCATCGCGTCGTACTGATCGGCGGGCCGGACGTGATAGTAGTGGCTCTGCCGCTCGGTATCCGGCCGGTAGATCACCCCGATCGCCCGTGCCAGGCGCACCGCCTCGAGCGCGTCCGCGGCGTCCTCCTCGTCCATCCGGACCAGGAATGACGGTTTGGCGACCTCGTGATAGACCTCCTCGATACTGCCCGGAAGTCCCTGCCGGACGGTCTTGTGCTTGGCGCTCTCACCCCAATCGTCGGCCGCGGTGACGGTTCCGCGGTAGGTGGAGAACCCGATGAGCCGGCAGGTGTCGGGGTGGCGCTGCCGCACCAACTGTCCAAGGGTCAACTGCCCCTCGGTTCCGACCTCGGTGGCACGGGCGTCCCCGACATGCGAATTGTGCGCCCACACCACGACCTTGCCGGGCTGGCCGGTGGCCGTGTCGAGGTGGGCCAACAGGGCGTCGAGGGTCTGCGCCATGTGTTCGTCGCGAACGTTCCACGACGACACCCGGCCACGAAACATCGTGCGGTAGTACACCTCCGAGTTGCGCACCGCCTGCGCGTTCTGCTGCGCGGAGAACAGTTCGTCGGCCGCCACCAAACCGTCGCGGCTCAGGTATTGCAGGGCGCTGTCGTTGAGGTCGACGAGTTGGTCGACCGCCTCACGTTCACAGGTCGGTCCGGCACCGAATGCCGCCGCATACCCGTACGCCTGGCCATCTTCCGGTGTCGTGTGGTCGAAGCAGGCGTAGCGTTCCCGGGCTCGCTGTGCCGCAACGGGATCCACCGTCGTCAGGTACTCGATTACCTCGTGCATCGACCGGTGCAGGCTGTAGAGATCGAGACCGTAGAAACCGACCTGCGCCGCATCGGGCCGTCCGGCGTTGTGTCCATGGAGCCACTGCACGAAGTCGCGCACCACCACATTGCGCCACATCCATGCCGGGAAACGTTCGAATCCCGAGAGCGCCTCGTCGGCCGAACCGTCGGTACCGAAACCGCGGACCCACCGGTTGACGCGGTAGGCGTCCGGCCAATCCGCCTCGGCAGCGACCGCGGTGAACCCCTTGTTCTCGATGAGCCACCGGGTCATGTGGGCGCGAGCCGCGTAGAACTCGTGCGTGCCGTGCGACGACTCGCCGATCAGCACGATGCGGGCATCCCCGACGATCGCGTCGAGTACGTCGTCCGGCGGCACACCGTCGACACAGTCGACGGCCACCCTCGCGATCATCTCCGCATCGGTCTCGGGCACTGAGTCGGGTCCCTCCGTGGTCGGAGTGGCGAGCAGTGTCCTGACTTCGTCGTCACCGGTTTGCGTGAAATCCCAATAGGATTCGCCCACCGCGAAGAACGGTGTGGGCATGGATGCGCAGATCACGTCGTCGGCGAGGGCGGCCAGCTCGCGACACGTCGATTCCGGGGCCGCCGGAACCGCGACGACGATCTCGGCCGGCTCGGACTCGCGCAGTGCGATGACGGCGGCCTGCATGCTCGCGCCGGTGGCCAGACCGTCGTCGACCAGGATGACCGTCTTGCCGGTGACATCCGCCGGTGGCCGCGAACCCCGGTAGGCCGCTTCCCGCCGATACAGCTCTTCGGTCTCGCTTTCGACGACAGCCCGGATCTGTTCGGGTGTCAGTCGAAGACCGCGCACGACGTCGTCGTTGAGCACGATCCGCCCGCCGGCCGCGATGGCACCCATCGCGAATTCCGGGCGGTCGGGGATGCCCAGTTTGCGCACGATGAACGCGTCGAGCGGCGCTTGGAGAGCCTTCGCGACCTCGAAGGCCACCGGCACACCCCCACGCGCGAGCCCGAGAACGACGACCTTCGGGGTGTCGCGGTAGCTGGTGAGGAGTTCACCGAGGATGCGCCCCGCCTCGCGCCGGTCACGGAACAGATGGTCACGACGACGGGTCGTGGACGTTGTTCTGGTCATTTCCTGGCCTCCGAACGCTCGCTGGATAGGACCTGGGTGACCCCATTGTCGGGCGCCGGCACACCGGATACCAGAGCCCAAAGTCATACCGTTGGGAGACAATCGACCGGTGATTGCCGAGCATGCCCCGAACGGAGAGGCCATTGCGGCGGCCGACGTGGCGAACCTGGTGTTCGACACCGGCAGCCGTGTCAACACCTTCGTGCTGGCCGGTCTCCTCGGTTCCGGCGGATTCGTTCTGCCGGACGGCGATATCGACATCGAGCGGGCCCGAACCGTTCTCATCGCACGCGCCGAGACGGTGCCCCGGTTCCGGCAGCGCGCCGACACCACCGAACGGGTGTGGCGATGGCAGGACGCCACCATTGACCCGACCCGCCATGTTCGTGTGGTCGACGCGCCGAGCCTCGAGGATCTCTGTGCCCATTGCATGACGACTCATCTGGACTACGCGTACCCGCTGTGGGAGATCCTGCTCGTCCCCCGGATCGGCGACGGTCGCGCGGGGATCGTCATCCGCATCCATCACGCCATCGCGGACGGACTCGCTGCGGCCACAATGGTTGCCGCACTTGCCGACCCGGCATCGCTGGCGCCACGCGTCCATCGCCGGCCCGACACCGAGCCCCGCGGACCTCGACGTCGATTCGGACAGCTCTGGCGCGTGGCCACCGCGGCGCGAGTGCCATCGGGGAGCGTCCTGCTGGGGTCGGCCGACGGCCCGGGTTCGATTCGGTTCGCCGAGATCGACCTCCGTCGTTTCCGTGCCGGGGCCGACACGGCGCACGGCACGATCAACGACGGTGTCCTCGCCGCCGTCGCCGGAGCTTTGAGCGCGACACTGCGGGAACTCGGGGAGACGCCGCCGGAGGCGGTGGCCGTCTCCGTCCCGGTGGCGATGCATCGCCCGAGCGGTCACGGCAACGCGATCGGTTCTGCGATCGTCAGCCTGCCACTGCGGATCGACGACAGCGCGGACCGGATTCGCGTGATCCATCCGCGGGCACTGCAGGCGATCGACGACGCCCACCATGCCGGCGACTTCCCACCGGTGAACAGCCGGTGGCTGATCCGTCAGTTCGACCGCTACAGCACACGTCAACGCCGAATCGGACTCGTCACGAGCAACGTTCCCGGCCCGACCGCGATGCTGGCTTTCGACGGGGCGCCGCTGGTGAGCATGCACGGAATCGGAACGCTCGGCGGTAACGTCCGCATCAGCATCGTGGCAGCGTCCTATGCGGGCGTGTTGTCCTTCGGTGTGCACACCGCCCGCGCGATCCCCGCCGACACGCTGACCGCCGCCCTGGTCGACCAGATCGAGGAGATCGCCTCGCCGGCATCGGATTGACTCGCCATAATCGTGTATCCGGTGTGGCACAGCGAAAACGGACAGGCGGGTGATGAGTGTGGCGAGTGGCGGTTCGTCGGGTCTCGGTCGCGGAGAGATCGGGATGGCCAGCGCCGTCTTGATGACCGCGGTCGCCGGGTACATCGACGCATTCCTGTTTCTCCGCCACCAGGTGTTCGGATTCGCCCAGACGGGCAATGTCATCTTCATGGCGGTGGGCCTGGTGAAGGGTGGCGACTGGGTGAAGTACGTCTGGCCGTTGCTCGCATATCTCGCCGGACTCGTTGCCGCACAACTGCTGCGCACCTTCGCGCCGGAGCTGCCGACGCGCGCGATCGGCGCGGCGATGGGTTTCCAGGTCGTCGTCTTCGCCGCCTTGGCATGCCTCCCGTCGAGTGCGCCCGCCGCGATGTTCGTTGTTCCGCTGTCGTTTGTCGGGGGCATCCGGCTCGAACTGTTCCGGTCGGCGCCCGGCATCTCGTTCGTGAGCATCGCCACGACGGGCAATCTGATGCGCTTCGTGGCCGCCATGTCGGACTTCGCGCGCAACCGCTCAGCGGTCGAGCTGCGGGCGGCCGCCGGCACCGGGATCGTGGTGATCGCCTTCCTGCTCGGCGCGCTGTGCGGGGCGGGCGCGTCGCAAGCCATGGGCCCGGCGCTGTGGGGAGCCGTCATCCTCGAGGGCGCGAGCCTGATCGTGTTCTTCGCGCAGACGCGCCGCGGGGCTCCACCGTCGAACATCCGGACGTGATCGGGTCGCATAGGGGCCGGCCGCCGAAGACGGCATCACGGTCCCGGAGTTGCCAATCCCTCGAGGCGGCGCGAATCGCCGCGCGACCGTCGGCCGCAGAATCGCTCGGGCGGACGGGACGGCTTCCACCGGACATCCGAACGGAGGGAAGTCATCGCCGACCTCGACAGTCGGCGGGGAGGATGGCCTGAGGATCGTCGGTGACGCATCGTGCCTGTTGTCCCATCCCCAGCTTGCGAAAACGTGTTCGTCGGGTGCGCTCGAAGCCCTCCGGCGGGCAGTGCCGGGGGTGGCTCGCATAAGTGGGGGCACAGCGCGATCACACGACAATTATTGACGCGAGATCGTGCTACGCCCCCACTTGTGCGGAGTCCGGCTCCGCAGACCGCGATTCCCATGACATCTGGCGACGGGAGAGTGCCGGGCTCCCGTGGTGAGCTACCCGTTGTCGTCGACGTGTCCCGTCATCCGAGATAGCGGCCCAACGCTTCCAGCAGGCCCAGTGTGCCTTGCTCGCGGTTGGGTCCGTCCGCCCAGAACTTGTCGAAGAAGACGCCGTGCTCGGTGTGGGTGAATCGGGTGCGGTCGTCGATCGGCTCGAACTCCAGCGACGCCACCGACGTCGACATGTGTACACCGTCGATCCACATGTCGTAGGTCGTGACGATGCGGTTGTGCTCGACGATGTCGGTGTAGGTGGCCTCGTACCGCGAGACCGGACCGTTGTGGAACTTTCCTTCGGCGACATCGCGTCCGCCGACGCGGAAGTCGAAGACCCACTCGCCGGGCTCGATCGCGTCGCCGGCGCCCCACCAGGTCAGCTTCTCCTGCTCTACGGCGAACGAGTCCCAGACACGCACGAGGGGAGCGGGGTAGTCGCGGGTCAGGCTGAACTCGGCGCGGGCGAGTCGACGTTCGGTCGTCATGACTTCCCAGGTCCTCATCGTCTGAAGGTGACGTGGATGGTGCCGCTCTCGGCCACCTCCGAGGTCAGCTTGTAGGTGTCTTCGAGACCGCGCAGGTTGTCCCACACGCGGTGACCGCGGCCGAGCAGGACCGGAGCGATCGCAACGTGCAGGTCGTCGACCAAGCCGGCGCGCAGGAACGCGCGCGCGGTGCCGATGCCGCCGCCGACGCGCACGTCGAGGCCGCCGGCCGCTTCGGTCGCCTCGGCGAGCACGTCCTCGATCGCGGTGTCGCGGAAGTGAAATGTCGTCCCGCCCAGCATCGGGATCGGGGGACGCGGTGCGGTGTGGGTCAGCACGTAGACCGGCGTGCCGAACGGCGGAGTGTCACCCCACCAGCCCTGCCAGTCCGGGTCGTCGGGGAAGGTGTGCAGACCGAACATGGCAGCGCCCATGATCTCGGCGCCGACACCCTCGAAATACGCTGCAGCGTAGGCATCGTCGACGCCGGTGGTGCCGGCGCCACTGGTGTCGCCGAAGACCCGCTGCTGCATCGTGCGGGTGGCCACGTAGGCGGCCGTGATCTTTCCCCAGTCCTCACCCATCGGGTTGTCGGGGGAGTCTCCGGCCTCGGAACTGTATCCGTCGAGGGAGATGTTCAGGTCGATGCGAACGCGGGTCATGTCAGTGCTCCTTCGGGGCGGTGTGGGTCAGGTGGATGCCGAGCCGGTCGGCGTGCTGTTCCGCGGGTGTGCGTTGCTCGCCGAGCCACAGGTGCAGTACGTCGAGGGCACCCGGCCGCAGACTGACCGTGCGGACCCGGCCGAGTTTGTGTGAGGTGACCACCCCCGCGTCCTCCAGGACGCGCAGGTGCTGCATGAACGAGGGCAACGCCATCGAAAACGGTTCTGCCAGTTCGGACACGACGGCTGGGGACTTCGCCAAGCGTTCGACGATGGCCCGGCGGGTCGGGTCCGCGAGGGCGCGGAGCACGGTGTCGAGCTCGGCGTAATACTTAGGCACATACCTAAGTATTACGCCGACGAGGCCGTCCGTCAAATGACCCCGAATCCCGACCCGGACGCCGGGGTGTGCGGTCGGGTCGCCGACCCGTGCGGCTGGTGGCATGTCGCGGCGCAGGGGTGCGTCACATCGATCTGCACCGCAGCGACAGATCGCGGGTCTGCCTTCACGCGCACGTCACAGACTGCAGCGCCCGTTCGCTGTGACCGACGGCTCCGCTTCCGGCAGAAACCGCGCGCGGCGATGTGACCGCGCGTGTGTTTATCCTGATACGTGATCATCACCTCCTCAGATCAGTCGGAGACCTCAGGGCGGATCCGCAGCGCGCCGTTCACGGCCAAGGTCATGTCTGCGGATGAGGCAGTGAGATTCATTCACCCCTCGGACACCGTCGCCATCAGCGGCTTCGCCAGCGCGGGAACACCGAAGGCGATCGTCCCCGCACTCGCCGACCGGATTCGCGAAAGCCGTTCGGCCGGTGCAGACTTCACGATCAATCTGCTGACCGGAGCATCGGTCTCCACCGAGACCGAGCGACTGCTCGCCGAGGTCGACGGCATCGCGCTTCGAATGCCGTATCAGTCCGAGTCGACCGCCCGGAAGAAGATCAACGACGGGCGTATGGATTACGTCGACATCCATCTGTCCCACGTCGCCCAGCAGGTGTGGGAAGGGTATTACGGCACAATCGATGTCGCCGTCGTCGAGGTCGCCGGTATCACCGAGAGCGGTGAGCTCATCCCGTCCGCCTCGATCGGCAACAACAAGACCTGGCTCGACGTCGCCGAGAAGGTGATTCTCGAGGTCAATTCGTGGGTGCCGGCGGCGGTCGAGGGCATGCACGACGTCTACTACGGCACCGCACTGCCGCCCGACCGGACTCCGATACAGCTCACCCGGGTCGAGGATCGCATCGGGCAGACGACCTACCGAATCGATCCTGCCAAGGTCGTGGCCGTGGTGGAGACGCACGCTCCCGACAGCGCCAGTCCGCTCACTACGCCTGACGCCGTGAGTGAGGCCATTGCCGGTCACGTCCTGGATTTCTTCAGCCACGAGGTGCGTGCCGGGCGATTGCCCGCCGACTCACTGCTGCCGCTGCAGGCCGGCATCGGCAACGTCGCCAACGCGGTGCTCGGCGGCCTCGACCGCGGTGGATACAAGGGCCTGACGTGCTACTCGGAAGTCATCCAGGACAGCATGCTCCGCCTGATCAAAGACGGGGCGGTCGCGCACGCGTCGGCGACGGCATTGGCGTTGAGTCAGGACGGCATCGAGGAGCTGACCGCCAACATCGACTTCTATCGCGACCACATCATTCTTCGGCCGCAAGAGATCAGCAATCACCCCGAGATCGTCCGAAGGTTGGGCATCATCGCGATGAACGGCATGCTCGAGGCCGATATCTACGGCAACGTGAACTCGACGCATGTCATGGGCACCAAGATCATGAACGGCATCGGCGGGTCGGGAGACTTCGCCCGCAATGGATACGTGTCGATGTTCTTGAGCCCGTCGACGGCGCGCGACGGTACGATCTCGGCGATCGTCCCGATGGTGCCGCACGTCGACCACACCGAGCACGACACGCAGATACTCGTCACCGAACACGGGTTGGCCGACCTTCGCGGTCTGTCTCCACGACGACGAGCGCGGCTGATCATCGAGTACTGCGCGCACCCGGAGTACCGCCCGATGTTGCACTACTACTTCGAGCGCGCGGAGGCGCAACCCGATGCCGGGCACACTCCTCATATTCTCGGGGAGGCCTTCGGTTTTCACGAGCGCTATCTCAGGACCGGGTCCATGCGCTGAGCCGTGGACGTCGTGTCGATCAGCACTGATCTCAATTCGTTTGTGGCGCAGCCTGTTGCATCCACATGATCTGCCATGAGTGACCGTCGAGATCGTCGAAGCTGCGGCCGTACATGAAGCCATGGTCTTCGGTGTCGCCCGGTTTGGCGCCGGCGGTGATCGCACGGTCGACCAGTCGATCGACCGCCTCCCGGCTTTCGGCGTCGAGGCAGACGACGCATTCCTTGGTCGTGGTCGCGTCCGCCGTCTCGACGGGGTGGAAGGTATCGAAGAAGTCGCGCTGCAGCAGCATGGCGATCAGATTCGGACCCAACACGACCGATACCGCGCGGTCGTCGGAGAAGTCGTCGTTGAAGGTGTATCCGAGTTCGGCGAAGAAGCTGCGCGAGCGCGCGACGTCGGCCACGGGCAGGTTCACGAACATCATGGTGTGCATCAGGCGCCTCCTGAGATATGCAATGTCCGCTCTCGGGCATCGTCAGAATGGTGGACCCGCGTCGCCGGCGAAACTCATCGTTGCGGGGACTGCCATTTGAAGCCGACCCTCGCTGAGGTCGCGCATCCGCCGAGGAGCAGGCCACCGAGGAGCAGGCCACCGGAGCGTTCCTCCACCCCGAATTCGTTCCTCCACCGAAAATAACTGGGGGACAAACACATTCGGGGTGGAAGAACGGGCCTCCCGACGAGCGGAGCCGCCTCCGACGAGCGCAGCCGCCTCCCGATGTCGAGAGGCGGCTGTCGCGGTTCGGGGTCAGACGGCGACGAGTTCGTCGTCGGACTTCTTGTTCTCGGTGAATCCGGGCGGGCCGAAGATGTAGCCGAGACGGCCGCGCCAGGTGCGGGCCTTCGCTGTGTCGCGAAGCATGTTCACCGTCTCGACGTAGTTGTACTTGATGGGGTTCTGGGTTTCGACGTCGTGGATCAGGCCGTACCGGACCGGCTCGACCTCTTCCGCGTAGGACCCGAACAGGCGATCCCAGATGATGAACACACCGCCGTAGTTCTTGTCGATGTAGGGCTGGTTCGAGCCGTGGTGGACGCGGTGGTGCGAGGGGGAGTTGAAGATGAACTCCCATGGTGCCCAGAGTTTGCCGATGCGCTGGGTGTGGAAGGGGATCTGGAAGATCAGGCCGGCGGTGTTGAGCAGGAAGATCAGCCAGACCGGGAAGCCCAGCAGGGCCGCGGGGAGCCAGCAGAGACTGCGCAGCGTGTAGGACACCGGGTGGAACCAGGGCAGTCGCAAGTTGGTCGACAGGTTGAAGTAGTTGCTGGAGTGATGAACACTGTGCGCGGCCCACAGCAGTCGGATGCGATGGTCGGCGCGGTGGGCCCAGTAGTAACAGAAGTCGGTGACGACCAGGCAGGCCACCCAGACCCACCAGTGCTTCGCCGACAGATGCAGCGGCGTCAGCGCCGAGGCGATGACGATCGTCGAGAACGGCAGCACGTACTGGCCGATCATCTTGAAGGTGGTGTTGATCAGGTAGGTGGCCCAATTGCCGGCGTAGTCGCGGATGGACCGTTTCGTGGCCGTTTCGGCGTTGTCGGGATCGCGCTTCTCGTCGATGTATTCGACGATGGAAAGCACGATGAAAGCGGGGATGGTGGCTAGCAGTAGTGTTGTTGTCGCGTTCATGTGTAGAAGACTATGAGCCGTGACCTGCGGAAACATCCCGCTGTAAGCGGATTCTTCCTCCCTCTCACGGGGGATCTCGGCTAGCCTTGCGCCATGCCGGAGTCCGGGCTCACCGCCGTTCGCAGGTCGCTCGAACGCCAATCACTGCTCGTGGCATTCCTCGCTGCGGTGATCGACGTGGCCATCTTCACGTCCTCCGGCATCTTCGCGGCGGCCCCGCTGCCTGCGCTCGCGATGGCGATGACACTGGCCGCCGCCGACCTCGGTCTCGCCTTCCGCCCTCGGACCACCGCGGCGGTGGCCTACATCCAGGTGATCACGCGAATCGGGGCCTGTCTGCTGCTGAGCCACTACGGGGTGGCGGCCGGAATCGGTGACGTCGGTGTGTTGGTCGCCGGCTACCGCGCCGGTGCGTGGCTGCCCGCCCGGGCCTCGGCAACCGTCCTGCCCGTGCTGATGGTGGGTGTGGCGACCGCGGCGTTCATCAACGGCGCCGCCGAGCGGTGGTGGATGATCCCCGCGGTCGCGGTGTCGAACGCGTTGATCCCGTGGCTCGTCGGCCGTTACACCGCGGCGGGTGGCGCCTATGTCACCAAGTTGGAGCTGCAGCGGGAGAACGATCGTGCCGCACTGGACAAGGCGCTCGCCGACGAGCGGGAGGCCATCGCACGTGACCTGCACGACGTGATTTCCCACCACGTCAGCGCGATCGGGATCCATGCGGGCGCGGCCCGGATCGCGATGGGCTCCGACGTCGACGCGGCCACACGGTCACTCGAGGCGGTGGAGACGTCCAGTCGTGCGGCCATGATGGACCTGCGTCGCCAGCTCGACATCCTGCACGGCCGCGACGAGGCGGGAGACCTACAGCCCGGGCTCGCGAACATCTCTGAGCTGGTCGAGTCCGTCGATCAGGCGGGGCTAGACGTCGAGCTCGACCTGCCCGGCGATGTCGTGAACCTGCCCAAGTCGTTGGACGTCACGGTATACCGGATCGTCCAGGAACTGCTGACCAACGCGCTGCGACACGGCGACGGATCGGCCCGTCTGGAGGTTCGCCGGGATCGTTCACAGATCGTGATCGAAGAGTCCAATGCCGTCGCCGCCGAGGTCTACACCGGCGGCTCGCTGCATCGTGGGCTCGACGGCATGCGTCGCCGCGCCGAGTTGTTCGACGGGCACGTCGACTGTGGCGCCGACGAGTCCGGGCGGTGGCACACCGTCGTTTCGATCCCGATCGGAGCACAATGACCGCACCCATCACCGTGCTCGTCGCCGACGACCACGCGGTCTTCCGCGCGGGCCTCAAGGCCGTCATCGACGCGAGCCCGGACACCACCTGTGTCGCCGAGGCCGGCGACGGCCGCGCTGCCATCGAGGAGGCGTTGCGGGCGCGGCCCGACGTCGTGGTGCTCGACGTGCGGATGCCCAAGCTCGACGGTGTCGCCGCCATCGGGCCGATCGTCGATGCCACCGACGCCCGGGTGCTGATGCTCACGACCTACGACAGCGAGACGGTGCTGGCCGACGCGCTACGTGCCGGTGCGGCCGGGTTCCTGCTCAAGTCGTCGCCGCCGGAGGAGCTGATCGGCGCGATTCGCGTTGTGGCGCGAGGTGATTCGGTGATCGATCCGGCGATGACCCGTCGCCTCGCGACCCGCGTCGCGGACACCCTCGCGGAGGTACCCGTGCCGGCGGCGGTGGCAACGCTGACCACCCGGGAGTATGACGTGTTGCTCCTGATGGCCGAGGCGCACAGCAACGCCGAGATCGCCGCGGAACTGTTCGTGGGTGAGCAGACCGTGAAGACGCATGTTTCCCATGTCCTGGCCAAACTCGGTGTGCGCGACCGCATCCAGGCGGTGGTCTACGCGCACCGGCACAAGCTGTCCGAGGCCACGCGTCCTGGAGTCTGATGCCCGCTGGTGCAAAAGCACCTGGCCGGGGATCGCACATGTGTGCGAACATGGTGTGTGTGAACGCGAACAAAGCGAACGGTCTGTCTGCGGCTGACCTGGATGCCCTCTCCGTTGGTCTGGCTGCCGCCAAACGAGTGACGGTGTATCTGCGGGAGCCGGTACCGTCGTTGGGTCTCGACGCGGGAGCGTCGGCGCGCGTCGTCGCGGTGAATGGGTCCACCGTGACCGTCCGGCCGAAGGGAATCGCCGACGAGTTGCCGTTCGAGGCCAACGAACTGCGGAAGACGCGCCTACCGGCGAATCCGGCCGCTCCCCGGCGCCAACCGAGGAAGAGGACGGATGTGCCGTCGGGCGCTGTCGAGAGCCCGGAAGCGGCTGTCCCGCAAGTGACGTCGACCGAGACTCCTGACTCGCAAGGCGACACGGCCGATCGGGCACCGGCCAGGCCGCGGCCCGCATCACCGAAGACAGCCACCCGCCGGAACAAGTCATCGACCGCACCGGTCAGTGTCACCATCGCATCTGCCAGTGCCGGCACATGGGAGGTGTCGATCTCCCACGGCACGAGGAGGCAGGGCAAGCCCACGCCGGTTGCCGCCGACCGAGTGGCCCTGGCGATGCGCGAACTCGGCGACGACGCCGCGATTGCCGCGGTCGACGGCGTGATCTCCGCGGCGCGGGACGCCGCACAGAGGCGAATCGCGGAACTCAGCCAGGAACTCGAAGATGCCAGGGCGGCGCTGGCAAATCTCGACGGTCGGTGACACCGGGCGAGATTGGTCACTGCCGGGTCCCCGCAGACGGTCTGAGCGGGGGTCGGCGCGATTTCGGAGACCACGGACAGTGTGCCGTCATCTCACCGACGACGTGAGACCGGTCCCGGCACGCTCGACATGACTGACCTTCAGTGATCTCGATCGGCGTCAGGCACATGTGCCGTGCGGAGTTGGCCGGTAGACGAGTTCGGTGATCCTGCCATCCAGTGTGCGACTCGCGAGGAGTTCCAGGTCGAAGTCACCGGCGCCCGCAAAGATCGGTTCGGTGCCCGTCTGACCGGTGATGACGGGGAAGACAGTCAGCTGGATGTGGTCGACGAGCCCGGCCGCCATCAACGCACGGTTCATCGAGAGGCTGCCGTGCGACCGGAGCGGAACCGTCGACTCTTGCTTGAGCCGGGCAACGACGTCGACGGCGTCACCGCTCGTCACCGTCGTGTTCGGCCAGTCGAGTGGATCGGTCAGTGTCGATGACACGACCGTCGTCGGGCACCTACGCATCCGGGCGAACCAGTCGTCGCCCGCGTCGATGTCGGCCGCGTTCGGTCCGAGCATTTCGACGAACTCGCGATAAGTGTTCGCGCCGAATACCATTCGCTGCGTGTCGGCGAACACGGCGCGACGGTGTGCCAGGAACTCCGGGCCTTCCTTACCCCAGTAGCCACCCCAGTCCCCGTGCTCGTCGAAGGAGCCGAAACCGTCGAGGCTGGCGAAGATGTCGAACGTATATGTGGCAGTCATGCGGTCGCTCCTGTCGCTGTCATGTCCGTTGCACACGGGTAGACCGGGCAGGAGTCGAGAACTGATCGGCCACGTCCGACGTCGACGATCGCCCTGTGCCGGAGCCGGTGGTTCGCGCTACCCGACGCCCCGGTCGTCACCCTGCCACACGATCCGCGCGAGCTCGTCGCGATCGGCGACGTCCAATTTGATGCAGGCCCGATAGACGTGCCCTTCGACGGTGCGCACCGAGACCGTCAGTCGCTCGGCGATCTCGCGGTTGCTGAGTCCCTGCGAAACGAACGCCGCGATCTCGCGCTCCCGTGGCGTCACCGGGAGTGGTCGGGCGGCCAAACGGATGGCCGTTGTCGTCGCACCGTCAGAGCTCGCCGACAGGCGCAGTGCCCGAGCACTGGACTCCGAGCTCTGGCGCCGATGCCCGGATCTGTCGTGCAAGGGGACCGCCTGTGCGGCAGCATCGGCCGCCGACAGCGTCAATCCGACGTGTTCGAACGCCACACTGGTCTCGTCGAGCGCGTCGGCATCGGCGTCGGCCACTGCTGCGGCATGGCGCGCGTAGATCGGCGCAAGCACGCCCTGCACGCGGGGTGCGACCTGTGCAAGGCGTTCGGCGACCGTGCGATCACCGAACCGGGCCGCATGATGCAGGGCCTCCACCTCGACGGCGTACTGTCCCACGTCGTGAGCGAGATCGGCTGCGCGATGCGCGAGTTCGATCGCCGGTCGTTCACCGCCACGGGCGGCGGCCAGCCAGGCGCGGGAGATCAATCGCTGCGGATCGTGGATCGCTTCGTGTGGTCCCACATGCTCGTCGGCCTCGGAGAGAACACGCTCCGCGTCGGAGACCTCACCCAGTGCCGCGAATGCCCGTGCCAGCACCAGTCGAGCCGGAAGCTTCCAGGGCAGCGGGTGGTCGGCGTCGAGCGCCGCCAGCGCCTGCTCGAGGGTGCCGATCGCCTCGCGGAACGAACCCCGATAGGTTGCAACGAGGCCGGCCATGATCTTGGCAATCGCCCATCCCACGAACTGGCCCGCCGACGAGAACTCCGCATACTCGATCGCCCGCTTCTCCGCGAGGTCGATCCGGCCGGTGGTGGTCAGCGCCAGCACGTCTCCGTAGCGGACCATCACCTTGATCTGGCCGTCGGTGGGCTTGTGCTCGGGACGGCATCGGTCGGCGATCGCCTCGAAGTCACCGCCACGACCGGCGACCGGCATGGCCAGACCCGCCGCGAAAGCCGCGAAATCGACTGCCTGCCCGGGGGATTCCGGATCGGCGAGCACACGTTCCGCGGTCTCGATGCCTTCGTCGATCCGGTTCGCGTGCACCGCCATCGCGGATCCGATGGCATCGACCATCAGGCGTAGCGACGGGTGCTGCACCCTCGACCGGAGCAGTTCGAGGAGGTGCTGACTCTGTTCGACGTCGCCGAGCGACCAGAACAACAGGCCGATACGCGGCGCGCCCCACTGCACGAGTTCGAGCTCGTCGAGGGTGTCGGGGTCGAACACCGCGAGCACTTCGTCGGCCTCGGCGATCCGCCCCTGCCACAACAGTGCCCGCGACAACACGTCCACGGCACGCAAACCCCCGCCGCGCTCGGTCGCCGCTCGCGCAAGCCGTTCTCCCAGGGGCAGATTCGTCAGGGCCACCGCATCCTTGGCAGCCGAGATCAGCAGGTTGACGTCGAGGTCCTGGTCACCGTCGATACACAGGTTGGCCAGGCGGATCCGGTCGGCGGCGGCGTCGGTCGGCCGGTCCCGGAGCACCTCGACGATCCGGGAGCGCAGTCGCCGACCGGCAATGGTACCGATGCGCCGCCTGATCACGTCGCCGTAGAGCGGATGACTGAACCGCGCGTTCTCCACCACGCCGTCCCTGGTGATCCGGATCAGCCCACGGACCTCCGCGCCCTCGACGGCATCCTCGCCGGACAACGAGATGAGTGTGTCGACGTCGAGGGGCTCGGAGAGTGCAAGCAGTTTGAGGGCGTCCACCACCTCCTCGCCCCCGGAATCGATCCGGTCCTCGAGCAATGCCACCAGTCCCGAGGGCACCGCGGTGGGACCGCGCAGTTGCCAGACACCGTTGACCTCCGCGAGGGTTCCGGCGTCCAGTGCGCCCTCGACCATGTGCCGCAGGAAGAGCGGATTGCCGCCCGACGACTCCCACATCACGTCGGCGCTGAGGCCCTCGAGCGTCCCGCCGAGCACCAGCTCCACGAGTGAGGTGCACTCGTCCTTGGCGAAGGGCGCCAGCTCTATCCGAGTCAGGTAGCCGTCCTTCCACAGCGACGTGATCGCATCGGGAACCGCCTCGCCGGAGCGCACGGTCACGATCACCCGTGCCGCTCGCTCGACGGCGATCTGATGCAACAGGGTGGCCGAAAGTGGGTCGAGCAGGTGGGCGTCGTCGACACCGAGGACCGTATCAGTCTGCGCCACAAGTGATTTCCGGGCGGCACCGAGCGCCACAACCGGATCGCGTGTTCCCGTCGGCTCCACCCAGGGGGCGAATGCCCCCAACGGGATCGCCTTCGACGATTCCGTGCACGCCGCCCATCGGACCGCGCCGCCGACATCGGCGGAGACGGTGCGCGCCAGTGTCGTCTTGCCGACCCCGGGGAGCCCGACGAGCACAACTCCGCTGCCGTCGGCACTGGTCAACGCCGATCGGATCGCTTGATGCTCGGTGGGACGGCCGAGCAGCTGCCAGCGGCCACCCATGAGGCCTGAGTATAGTTTGAGCGCCGATCGGTCGTCACGGCATTTTCCGCGATGTGGGCGCGCGAGCGTCACGGGCGCGGCACGCGGCTCGCCGTCGTCGTCGGACCGGAACGCAAACGTCATGTCGGAAGGTCGGACTCGTCCGACGGCTCGAGCCGCGGTGCGTTGTTGACCTGATGACGGAAGTTGCTCGATGCCTCGTAAACGCGCTTCTTCAATCGGTTGATCGACCCCAGCGGGCGGTGGGCGGCCAGACCGTTCCACGAGTTGTAGGAGAGCACGTCGTCGCCGAAGGCCCGGCGCTCCGGGGTGTACGGGTCCTGGACCGGGTATCGGATCGTTGCCACTGTCCGATAAGGGGATTCGCTCTGGTTCCAGTGAACCGTCACGTCCTCTATCGGCATCTTCTCCTCATCGGTGCACAACTGAACCTGCAGGTGGTATTCGGCACTGTGGCTGGCGAAGAAGTCGATGACCATCTCCTGGAACGCATTCACCCCGGGTCGGTCCGCGACCGGTTGACCCGTTAACGCCCGCACCTCGGGGGAGGCCGGCACACACCGCAGCTTCGCGATGTACGGGCCGTGTAATTGCGCTGCGGACGTGTAGAACTCGTCGCCGAGGATGTGGGTGTTCGGCCTGACGAACACCTCGAGGTTGTCGGGTAGCCGACGAACTTTGCCGACGGCACTGAGCGCACAGCTGCCGACCTTCATAGCCGGATCCGACAAACGTGCGAGAGCGAACGCGGTGAGCATTCCCGCTCTGCTGTACGCGTGGGCGTCGGCGAACAGGAACTCCTCATGCGTCACCATGATGAAGTCTTGAGTGGTCGACTTGTCGTTCGGCATGGCACGGTCGGCCTTCGGCACGCCGAGGAGTTTGATACCGAGCCCCCGCACACCACGGACCTGATCGCTGCGGATGGCGCCTGACGTGGACGAGAGTCGCGAAATGACGGGATAGGTTCGCGGCGTGGCGAATACGCCCTGCGCGAGTTCCTCGGGCAGCCCGGAATGCACCTCGAGTGTGCCGCGCAGGATGCCGTGACTCTTGGCGTGTGCGTCGCGCAATCCGTGCTTGTACTTCCGATAGGCGTGCTCGTTGTTCTCCCGCAGCACCCGGACGATGCATTCGATGTCCTGATCCTCGTCGGGGCGGGGCTGTTCCATGTCGGGGCGGAACTTGATCGGAGCCCGCGGACCGACAGGGTCAGGGTCCGGAGCGAGTGCGGGTGGGGCGAAATTGGTCATGGCCGACCCTCCGAGTAGGACTGAACGTTCCAGGGCGCGAACGGGTTCGGGACGCCGCGCATGGCAGGCGCGAGGGTGGGGAAGTGGCGTAGCAGCACCGACCGCATCGAGTTGTCGCGGATCCACGCCATGCCCACCTCGGTGTAGACCTCCGCGTTGAAGTCGTCGGTGAGGAAGCGGTCGCAGGACAGGCGCCGTGACGCCATCAGGATGAAGATGCGAAACGCGGTGTCGCTGAACCCGAATCCTTGCGGTGTGGGTTCCGCGTAGAGGCCGATCATCAGATCGAGGTGTTCGATGTCTCCGTACACTGCTTCCAACTCGTCGGCGACCGCCCGGTCCCTGGTGAGATCCATGAAATCGGTCTTGGGCTTGAGCCGAAGCTGCCGGCGGAACTCGTTGTACCGGGGAACTCCGCGTTCACGGATACGCATCAGGTCGATGGTGGCCAGATCGATCGGCGGATAACCGGGCCCGCGGGTGAGGTTTTGGAGCGCAGACGGATAGTTGTGCAGTGTCAGCGCCCCTGGATGTGCGCGGCCGAACGAATAGAGGAAGTCGGCCATCGGGGCATCGCCGAGCCGTTCGCGGACGTACGGCATGACCAGTTCCTCGAGCCCGTGGTCTGCGACGAACCTGTCGTCGCGGAGCCGACGGATTGCGACTCTGTCAGGCATCAGCGGATGCATCCGGTAGATCGCGACGAACTCCTCGGTGAGCGCGAACGGCACGTCGTCGAAGTTCGTAGGTGACCCGGGGATACCACTGAGTATCTCGTTGTCGAAGAAGTGACCGTATCGGCGTGCGAAGTCTTCGCCGAGGAGGCCGAACCAGTTGCCACGCAACCCGGCCTTGGTCGTCTTGTTACCGAGGATCGCCGGTGTCCAGTCCACTGTGTGGATCTTCGCCATCAACGCGCAGTTGATCAGACGCGCAACCGTGTACCGGCGCTCGGCGTCCATCTGTGGGTACGCCGCCTCGAGACGGCCACAGATGGCGTTGTGTTCGCGCAGGAACAGTGAATGGATCAGCGCCAACCCCAGCCAGAAGTTGGGCGCCGAGCCGCCCGGGTCCAGCAGCGCATCGGTGTGCGCGGGCGGCAGCCCGGTGTTGTCGAGGTCGATCCGCCCGTCGTCCAGGCGGATCGCGGCGGAGTACTCCTGGTTGTCCCCATAGATCTGGGACCCGTCCCACCAGAACGAGGTGATGGATTCGTAGGTGGGCGGGTAGCCCGGGCCGGCCGGTGGGAGCACCGGGGTGCGCGAGATGCGGATCGGCTCGGTTGTCGACAGCGGGTCGTCGGGGGGCCGCTCGATCGTCCATTGTTCGGTCGGCTCTGTCGTCGAGGCCGATCGGTGATTGAACCAGTCATGCACCTCGAATTGAATCCATGCCGCGGCAAGCAGATTCAGTGAGGTCACGGGTTTGAAATCTCCGCGCCGATTCAGTAGACGCACGCTGACGAGGCGCGGATTGGGTGCCAGGACCTCGTCGTCGTCGGGAGCAGGCCTGATGTAATCGGGCATGTTCCGCCCGAAGCGGCTGCCGACCGAACCCATGCTGGGCTTCGTCTTGTCGTTGTAGATTCCCGAGACCGTCCGTCCCGCAAAATCCTGCGGGGTTCCCGGTGGTGGCGGCGGGCCCGGGTGGGGGCCGGTGTCGACGAGGTTCTTGGCCCGCAACTGACTGCGCAGCCCGATGAGGACGATCAGGCCCGGCCATTTGCCGATGCGCGACCATCCCACGCTGCGATCGACCTGTTCGGCCAGTCCGGCGAGGCCGCGGACGAGAACGCTGCGTTGGTCGGGGTCCGCTGCGGCGGGGGCAGCCTGTAGTCCGGTGATAAATGTGGTGAAACGCTGGTTGCGTAGCATCGGCAGCCTCCGTGGCGGGTCGTTGTCCGCTGATCGTCAGGTGTGGGTCGTCGTTGAATGTCGCTGCTTGATCAGTATGTGTTCGCAGGTGAACGGCCACATGAGTAGTCGACTACTCGATTCCCCGCGAACGGTTCCACAGCCGTGGGCCGGCCGTCCTGACCACGGCTTAGCGCTCGCAGAACGCGCCGGGACGAGGGTCGGCCGTTCGGCTCGAATTCGCAGATCGCCTCCGACCGCGACCGCCGAAATTGAGGTAGTGGGTACTCGTGGCAGCGGTGAGGGCGATCGCGACGATGGAAACACCGGCGCGGCTGAAGAACATCGGTGCGCAGTGAGCGTCATGTACCTGAAGGGTGGTCACCGTGATCGCACCGATCGAGATCAAGATCAACCTGGACGACGACGTTCCCCACGCGCTCGGCCTCCTGGGCTGTCCACAGCGGCCCGCGGAACGTCGCGACATCTGGTTCGCCGAGGCCCGATCCACGGAAGAAGACACCCCGCTACCCCTGCTGTCCAGCCATCTCATCATCAAGATGCGCAGCGGCGACCAGGACGACGTGACCGTGCGCCTGCGACCGTGTCTGCCCGGGCGGCTGGTGGGCAGATGGCAGGACCCGTTCACCGACGGTGACTTCTCCTATCACCTCAATGGGGACTGGTGTGGGTCGCATCGCGCGATGGCGGCGTCCGCGGTGAGCCGCAGAGAGGCCGGCTCGGTGAGAGCCGCGATGGCGGAGGGAACCGATCCGGCCCATGTTCTCGACTCTGCGCAACGCCAGTTCCTCGTGACCTGCACGCCCCCGGGCGTACCGATCGATCATCTGATGCGGCTGGGGCCGATCGACTCCTCGCGATGGTCGGGGATCTCGCTGGACGGAGTCGACATCGCCGTAGAACGCTGGAAAGTGCCGGGGGACGATCTGCTGGAAGTTTCGACGGTGCTCCGACCGCGACCCGGGGAGTCGGTCGGAGCCCTCGAAACACGTGCGGTGACAAAACAATTCGCGATGCGCAGAGCACTGATCGACCGTGGGCTGATACCGTCGGCAACGGATGTCAAGACCACTCGGGTACTGCGTGCGCTCGCGCGGTCGCATGCGTGAGATGGATACCGATGTGCCCTATGCCCCAGGACGATCGCGGCGATGACCACCGCGGAATCGCGTAGTCGACTACTCATGGCAACCACTCGGCGTGCTGTCAGAGTCTGAAATGCCGGATTTCCGGTCACAATGGATACCGATTCGAATCGTGGTGGCATATGACAATTTCCGAAATCCATCCGGACAGAGCGGAACACGAGATCTGGCCGCCCGACGTGGAGTGGCAGCGGTGGCGCGTCGCGCCCGAGTCGTGCTTCGAGATCGCGGTGCCACGCGGAGGCGTCGGGAACGCCCAGATCACCAATCCGAAGTCCTGTGGTGTCGCGATGGTGCAGATCGACGATCGACAGTTCCTCGTGGAGAATACGTTTCGGTATTCCAATGACGAGGTCGAGAACTACCTCGTCGGCAAGCTGAGCCGAGACCGGTCCGCGGCAGCCGCGCGTCAAGCCGTCGACGATGCCCGGACGTTCACACCCGACGACGAGAACCCGACAGACCTGGCGTCGATCCCACGCTTTCTGCGGTGGTTCGAGAACTCCTACGGCAAGCATTCCCTGGCCGCTCTGATCCATGACCAACTGATCGACACCAAACCCAACAAGGGACCCCTCGGTAGTGACACATTGTCCGACCGCTTCTTCCGGGAGATGATGCGGACCTCCGGGGTACCGTGGCTGAAGCGCTGGATCATGTGGTCGGCGGTGGCACTCCGTACCCGGTTCGCCGCCGGCGGTTACCGACGGTGGACCATCGTCGGGTGGCTGTTGCTGAGCGTCGTCGGGATCGGTTTGTCCGTGGCAGCAGCGGGCTCGCTCCTCGTCGAGTGGACTTTGCCGGCCTTCGTGCCGTCACCGTGGTGGTCGCTCACGATCGCGGTCGCGCTGATTCTCGTCGCAGCACCGCTGTGGGGGCGCCAGTGGGGCGCGAGCCTCGTGGCGGCCATCGCCGCATTCTGGGTAGTGCCGGCGGCGATCGTGGCGGGACTGGCGTGGGCCGTATATCTCGGATTGGAAAGGATCGCCGACACAGTCGGTCTGCGCTGACGCGAATCTCGCCCCGACGTCACCGCACCGTCGCGTAGGCGTCGTAGGCGGGATCGCTGAACATCGTCTGCAGTTGGCGACGACGGATACCAATGTTGCCGCCCTCGATGATCGGGTACGCGAGCACATTGTTGAGGATCGTCATCAGCGGATGCCGCAGGTCATAGGCCGTGACCCCGACCGCCTGGACCAGTTCGTTGACAACGGTCAGCGCGGTGTCGGAGCCATAGATCTTGGAGTGCAACGCCCATTCGGCCCCTGCCGGATGGCCCCCGAGTACGGCATCCATCGCCCGCCATGACAACAGTCGGGTGGCCTCGATCCGGCCTTTGGCGTTGGCCAGCACATCGGCGACGGACTGATGATGGATGATCGGATGACCTCCACCTCGGGTGTCGGTGGTCGCGAACTCCAATGCGATGTCGAATGCCTTGCGCATCGCGCCGGTCGCGAACACGCCGATGGAGGCGCCACTAGGCAGAAATGCGTTGCGCGTCAACGAGATCCCGTCACCCTCGGCACCGATGAGGTTCTGGTCGGGAACTCGCACGTCGTGCAGGCGAACCCGCGAGGTCAGGCATCCTCGCAAACCGGGCAGGTCGTAGTGTTCTTCGACCTCGATGTGGCCCGCGAGTTGCTCGCGCTCGGCGACGATCACCGACACCCCGCCGGGTGCCCGACACACTATCGACATGATGTCCGGCCCGTCCCCATCCCACCCGGACAGGAACGACGCCCACGCCTTGCGACCGTTGATCACATAATGATCGCCGTCGGGGACTGCCGTCGTCTGGATACCGCCGGGGGGAGGAGAGTCGAAGTTGGCGCTGCCTTCCGGCTCGGAAAAGGCCATCGCCGCCAGTGGCGCGCCCTGCGACGCCAGGAACGGTCGGACGAACCGCTCGATCTGATCCGGGGTTCCGGCCGCGTACACCGGCATCAACGCGATCAGTGGGCCGGCCATGTTGATGAAGTAGTCCGGGAACTCGGCGGCCACCTCTTCGAGTGCGACCGCGGCGTCGATCCCGGTGCCGGCGGTGCCGCCTGCAGCGGGCGGTATCAGCGACGCGAGGATCCCGGCAGCCACCCCCTGTTCGAACGCGGGCCGGGTCAGCAACGCACGGGTGAGCGGATCAGGTTCGGCCGCAACGGTTTCGGCGAGCGGACGGAGCACGGTCGTCGCGAAACCGCGCGTGGATGACTGGAGTTGTTCCTGCTGCGGGGTCAGCGTGAACGAGAAGGCCATGACGATCTCCTTCGACGGGCCGGCGACATCACCGGGCGTGGATGCCTACCCGTCGATCGTGCTTCTCCGGGCTTCGTCGAGCCAGGCAATTCGTGCACGATGACCCGGCAGAATCTGCACACCTCACCTGACCGGCCGTCCCGGCGATCAGATGTCTCCCGAATCTCGCCGACGCTGCCGTACCTCGGTCGGGGTGGCGCCGAAGTGACGCCGGAATGCGCGGGTGAAGGTCGACGGGTCGGCGAATCCGACGGTTGCGGCGATGTCGGTGACCGTGCGACCGGGATCGCTCAGCAGATCGTTGGCTCTGCGCAGCCGCATCTGACGAACCGTGCCGGCGAAGGTGTCGTCCGTGTCGTCGAACAGGGCGTGCAGGCTACGCGGCGACAGATGCAGGTCGCGTGCGGCCGACTCCACCGACAGGCCCGGGTCGGCGAGATGGCGACGCAGATACCGCAACACCTGTTCTCGACGGGCCTGGCGGACAGACACCCGGGGCGAGGGCGCCGCGCGGAGATGTGCCGCGACGGCAGCGGTGACCGCGTCGGTCATGTCGCCGGATGCGACGGTGCCGGCGTCGACCTGCCACACGGCAGGCATCAGAGCACCGATCACCGCTCCCGCACCATTCGCGGGCAGCGGCACGCCGACCCGGGGCGTGGTTGCGCCGCACCGTTCGTCGAGCAGAGATTTCGGCAACCGGAACGACATGATCGACCAGTCCTGATCCTGGTCGAACCAATACGGTTCGGTGGTATCGACGAGCACGATCTGGCCGGTGTTCACGACATTGTCCTCGCCGTGCTGGCGCACACGACAACGTCCTTGGAGTTGCATATTGAGGAAATAGAACTCTCCGTCGGTGGCCGAAACCTCCCGGGGCCCGTGCGCGGTGCGTTGCGGGTGCGAGGAGAGAACCGAGCGAACCATGGCGCCCATGGGCCGGCTCTCCACGCGGCCCGCGAACGGACGATCGCCGAGTTCCACCGTCGGACGCAACGGCACGAACGCCGTGCACAACACGTCGTGCCAGAAGGCGAATCGATCACGGACGGTTACGTCCGCGACGTTCCACACCGTCATCGGGCCATCATCCCACGGGGTCGCCGTTCGTGGAAGGGGTCGAGGCCAGCGCGTGGATCGCCGAGTCACGCCGACAGGTGCCCACGGGACCAGCGCACAGTTCGGCCTCGAACCGTCATGCGAGCGAAGGAATGTCGGCACCAATGTTGACCCCCGTCGACGGTGTGAGTGAGCGGTCGCCATGGTCTGCTGAGTTCGTCGTCCGAGCCCGGCATACGTCTCCCGTCGATCACCACCGCGGCGTCGGGAGTCGCCATGAGATTGCGGTACCAGTCGGGTGGCGGTCGTCGCCGCCTTTCGACGCGACGAGCACGATCCGTCGATCGTCGTGTACCGGTGTCGTGAGATAGCACGAACGGGGAAGGCCGGATTTTCGACCGACGGGTGTGACGACGTTCAAGATGCGTTTTGTCATATGCGTGATTTCCTTCAATCGTGTTGTGCAGACTGCGCGATTCGCGTCACGTGCCCGAGGTCTGCGATTGTCCGAGGATGGCTTGAACCGACGACGACACCCGGTCGGCGACGGCCGCATCGGACGACGAGTCGAGTTTTGCCGTCCAGATGCAGGAAGGCCAAACCGTGAACCAGGGCCCAGACCGCGATGGCCATCGGCTCCGGCGGCGCGTCCGAGAAGATCGCCGAGTCCCGTGCGTCATCGCCGGGTGTCGATGACGGGGGTGAGGGCCCGGGTCGAGCGCGAGATGGCAATACACACGTTTTGCTCCGTCACCACACGGGATCTCGTGTGGGGACGGGCTGAACCGTGTGTGGGTGAGCCGGTCGAGCTCGTTATGTTGCGCTGCAACGGGTCAGATGGTCTGCGGCCAGCTGCTCCAGCAAGTCCGCGCCCTCCAGGCCGGCGTCGTGGTCGGCCATCTCGGCCCGGATCCGACTGGCCGCCAATCGATACGACGGATTGGTCAGGACCTCGTCGACCGCGTCGGCGACCGCGTGCGGCGAGGGCCTGGTCGTACCCAGCCGTCGACCGACCCCGGACCACTCGATCCGAGCACCGATCTCCGACTTCTCCTCGGTGGTGCCCGCCTGGACCAGCGGAACGCCGTGGCGCAGTGCCAGGGTGACACCGGTATAGCCGCCGTTGGTCACCATGACCTGAGCTCTGCCGAGCAGGAGGTCATAGGGGACAAACGATGCGACCCTTACGTTGCCGGGCAGCGGGCCGCCGACCGCTTGCTCCACAGCGCTCTGGTCCGGACCGCCGGTGGTGACCACCACCAGGACGTCGCGGTCGGCGAGTCCGAGGATCGATGGTCCGATCAGTTCGGTCATGTCGGCCCGCAGGCTTCCCTGAGTGACATGGACGATCGGACGTCCGGGACACTCCACCTCGCTCCACCACGCCGGCTGTGGCCACGTCGGTGGCGCGTCCGGTCGAAGGGCCCCGACCCAGTGAACACCGTCGGGCAAGGGGTTACGGCGTGGGTACTCGAACGACGGTGTACAGCCTTGCAGATGAAGATCGCGCGACATCAGCCCGTCCAACATGCAGGCCGGGTCGGGTGCAAGGCCGAGGTCGGTGCGGATCTGCTGGTACCGCCGCTCGGCCGCCGCGAACAGCACACGGCGGGCGAACGCGCTCACCGCCCGATTGCGTAGCCGCCCGAGCGGACCGCTCATGGGCAGCATGCCGGGGCCGAACGGTGGGACGTCGGGGTCGCTCTGCGGCAGCGGGCCGTCGCCGAATGTCGCAACCGGGATACCGCTGAGCTCACCGAGCATCCCCACGCCGTACATCAGCCCGTCGGTCAGCATCGCATCGACACGGTGACTGGCCAGAACAGGCTGCAGGTCGGCGATCCGGTCGGGTGCATGGCCGACGAAGATCCGATCGAACACCTCGCCGATCATCTTCGGGCCGCTCCGGCCGGCCAGCCACGGGAAGTACTCGAAGATATCCTGCCCCGAGAAGTCGGCCGCCTGCTGATAGGGCACATGGATTGCCCCGACCGCCGTCACCTGGTCGGCGAACGCGGACCCGGCGTACCACAGCACTGTGTGTCCCCGTTCGACCAGTCTCGCCGCGAAGGGCAAGGGGTTGGTGCTGTGCGCCTGCACCGGGATGGAGGCAAAAAGGAAGGTGGACATGGGATTCCTGACATAGACTTAAATGGGTATAGTCAGAATAAAATGATTTGATACGGAGTACAACCAATATGGCCGATTCCACCCGTTCGTACGTCAGTCAAGTGCGCGACGAACAGGCCCGCCTGACCCGCGGCCGAATCCTCACCGCCGCCGGCGAGTTGTACAGCGAGCGCGGGTACTCCGGCACCACCCTGGCCGCGGTCGCCGCGGCTGCGGGGGTGTCCACGCAGACCATCTACAACACCTTCGGCGGTCGGCCGGGCCTGCTCAAAGCGGTGTACGACAGGCAACTCGCGGGTGACGACGAGCCGGTGGCGATGGCGGACCGACCGTTGATGGCCGGGCTGCACACCGAGCGCGATCCGGTCGAGTTGCTCCGGCTCTACGCGCGGATCGGCCGGGTGCTCGCCGACCGGGTCGGCGCATTCGTGTTGGTGCTCGAGGCCGGTGCGGCCGCCGGCGACAAAGACCTCGCCGCGCACATCGACACGATCGACCGCGAACGCCGGACCGGCAGCAAGAACATAGTCAGCAGGCTGACCGAATTGGGCGCCCTGCATCCCGCGGTGGACCCGGAGCAGGCGGCGGACATGCTCTGGACTCTCAACAGCATTCAGGTCTGGCACCTCTTGACGGCCCGACGAGGTTGGTCTGGTGACGACTATCAGGAATGGGTCGGCCAGGCCATGTGTGCGGCAGTGCTCGCGGAGCGTCGGGTGGGGAGGCGTCGGTGAGAACGTCGCTCGACCGCAACACTTGTGCACGGCCGCCCCGGCCGATCTCGACAGACAATGGGTGACGCGAGGTCTGCCGATGCGCAAGCTGTTGTCACGAGTTCCTCGAGCGACCTTGGCTACCGTCGAGGGAATGAGTGAGCCGTTTCCCTGGTCTGCCGAGTTCATCGTCCGAGCCCAGCGCCGGGAAGCCGAGTCCGACCCCGATTGGATCGGCGGAAGCCGACTGCAGCCTGCGGTGGTCCGCAGTGTGCAGAAGTTCCAGGTCGGCGAGAGCGGCGATGGGGCGAACCTGATCGCGTCCGCCAACGCAGCAGGCGACGTCGACTACGCGCACGCCATCAGACTGTTTGTCGCCGAAGAACAGAACCACGCCCGCATGCTTGCCGAGCTACTCCGCGCCGCCGGCGCCACCACGACGGACGCGCATTGGTCGGATACCGTCTTCGTCCGATTGCGGCGGCTGCTGGGCCTGCGGCTCGAGCTCATGGTGCTGGCCATCGCCGAAGTCGTCGCGTTGCGCTACTACCGGGCACTCGCCGACGGCGGGAACGACCCGCTGCTGAAAGACGTGTCCGAGCGAATCCTCGACGACGAACGCCACCACGTTCCATTTCAATGTCGACGACTCCGCGCCGGCGTCGCCCGCACGCCGGCACTCGCCAAGCCGGCCATCAAGTTCGCCTGGCGCGCATTGGCATTGGGGGTGATCGTCGTCGTCGCCATCGATCACGGGCCGGCCCTGCGCGCGTGCGGTGTCTCCCGGCGCGACTTCGTGGTCGACACCATGCGGCTGTTCGTCGACGCCTCGAGCACGGTCTTCACGGAGGAGGGCCGGACGAGATAGCACCCACACACGTTTTGCGCCGTCACCACACGGGATCTTGTGTGGTGACTGGGTAAAACGTGTGTGGGTGCGAGACACGAGCCGGCCGATGCTGCGCCGGCCACAAGTTTGCGCCGATGGGGACCGTATTGAGGGGATACTCGGAACCATGACTCCGCTGCAGCGTTACATCGCCGAAGAGATCGCCACCGATCACGCCGACGGCTTGATGACGCGGCGCGAGGCGTTGCGCCGACTGGGACTCCTGGGCCTGTCGGTCGCCGCCGCCACGTCGTTGATTGCTGCCTGCGCCACCGACGACGGGCCGACGTCAACGAGCGCCACCGGCAGTCAACCCCGATCGGGGACCACGACCGGCAGCCCTCGCCCGGACGCTCCGGGTATGGATCGCGCCGTGCCCACCGAACCGATCACCTGGGCCGGTCCCGACGGCGAACTGCAGGGCGCGTGGGCTGCTGCCGCCGATCCGCGCGGCGGCGTACTGGTGATCCACGAGAACAAGGGCCTCAACGATTGGGTCCGCTCGGTCGTCGGCCGACTCGCCGGCGTGGGCTATTCGGCACTGGCGATCGACCTGCTGTCCGAAGAGGGTGGTACCGCCACGTTCACCGATCCCGCCGCTGCGACAGCCGCACTGGCCAAGGCGGCACCCGCCCGTATGCTTGCCGACATCCGGTCGGGTCTCGGCGAGATCGCGCACCGCGTGCCCGGCACATCGCTCGCAGTCGTCGGCTTCTGCTTCGGCGGGGGATTGACCTGGCGTACGCTCGCCGCGGGCGAACCACGCGTTGCCGCCGCAGTGCCGTTCTATGGCCCCGCCCCGGACGCCCCGGATTTCACCGGTTCGCGCCAGGCCGCCGTGCTCGGCTTCTACGGTGAGCTCGACACCAGAGTCACGAGCACGAAAGCCGTTGTGCAGCAAGCTCTCAACCAGGCAGGGATGGTCAATCAGCTCGTCGTGGAGCCGGGCGCCGACCACGCGTTCTTCAACGACACCGGGCCACGCTACAACCCGACTGCCGCCGCCGACGCGTGGCAGCGACTTCAGGACTGGTTCACCGCACACCTGGGCTGATCACAGTCGATCGCCGCGGCGACAATCCTCGTCTGGGCGTCCGCTCCCGCGATGTTCGGGTGCATCGGCGCGGCCAGCGAGAAGGCAGGGTTCGACGACGGGCCGCCGACCAGCTCCACGTACCGGGTCGTCGGGCCGGCGCAGGCGTTGTGCCCGATCGTGGGTGTGTAGGTGTCGACGAGTTGGGCATGCTGCTTTTTCGCGGCATTCGCGAGCGTGGCATTGAGGAGTTTGAATTTCTTGCTGAACCACGCGGCGTCGACGGGCCGAACCGGGACGGTGGGGTAGCAGCCCCGTCCATCGTCGGGCACCGCCTCGAGGTAGTTCACGACCAGGATGCGCACATTGGTGGCCGCCCGGGCACGTACTCCCTGGATCGCGGCCTCGATCTTGGGTCCGAGATCGGTGAACCTCTCCACGGTGTCGTCGACGCCCGCCCTGACGTGGGCGGCCTTGCACGACCGGTTGGCCAGGCCGGCCTCGAGGCACTCGTGGGCGAGTGGGATCAGTCCGGCGTCGTTGCCGCCGATCCCGATGGTGACCAGGGTGGTGCGCGCGGTGACCCGGTCCAACTGCGGTGGGTTGAAACCCGTCGGAGTTTGCTGCGGCTTGCCGAAGTCGATCGTCGTCGCGCCACCGCATGATGCGTTGGTGAAGGTGCCCAGCCTGTGCTCGGCTCTGAGGATGTCGGCTATCTTTGCGGGTAGTCGGTGCGGGACTGGAAGCAGCCGAGTGGCACGTCGCTCGTGTCGGGCAGGGTGTCGTATCCGGTCGCCGCTGTGTACGAATCACCAAGGGCAACATAGTTATAGGTCGGGCCGGGGGAGGCGGCCGCGGGACCGGCGAGGCATGTCATCCCGGCTGTCACCGCCGCCACGAGAAGTGCGCGGACTGACGAGACCGACATATCGACACCCCTTGGCGGTGACTTGTGGAAAGGCTGGTTGTCGGCAAGGGTACATCGGCCCGAGGTCGTGTCGCGCAAATTTCCCGCGTCATCCGGGCAGCGGTGCGGTCGTCGGCTGGGCCGCTGCCGTTCGTCCCCCCACTTTGCCTCAACCCTCCACGGACTCGTCGGCTGCCAGCATGGTTGTGAGACAGGTGCTGGTGGTGGGTGCGGGGGATGGAGTAGTGATGAGTCAGGTGCAACACCGGTGGCAGACTCCT
>NZ_JBSFQJ010000013.1:0-158766 GCF_053588655.1 Gordonia sp. NPDC003424 | reverse complement strand
CCGACGCCAAAGGCCAAACCGGCCGCCGCGACGTCTACGACAACCTGCTCAAACGGCTCGACGACACATCCTCTTGACACCGATCACCCACATAAGCCGCCGCTTTTTTCAGGAACTCCCGATCCATCCGCAACTCGGCCACCTCACGTCGCAGCCGCTCCAACTCGGCGCGTTCGTCGGCATCGACCGCCGGCGGCGGATCGGCCATCCGCGACCGTTCGATCGCGACCCACTTACCCAACAACTGCTCCCCGACACCGATCTCACGCGCCACCTCGGCGATCGTGCGCCCGGTATCAATCACCAGATGAGCTGCCTCCTGCCGATAAGCCGGCTTGTAGCTCTTACGCTGTGCACCCACCACTACATCCTCTCCTGCCAGCGCAAAGCTGGCCATCAGGATGTCCACGAAACGGGGTCAACCTCAGTTACGGAGAATCGACGCGTGTGTTCGCACCCGAGGACGAAACTACGATCGCTACGCTCGCTGGCGACTCACGGTTCATTGCTAATGCGACGGAGGAACTCGGCGCCGAGGAGGCGTCAACCCTCAGGTATGAGACGTTTGCGACCGTTCCCGTTGGCTCGGCTGACGGAACTATCTGGGGGGTTCTGACCGTTGACGCAGAGAGGACAGGCCAATTGGTCGAGCGCAGAGATGTTCCGCTCATGAATGTTTTCGCCGCGATGATTGGTGTCACATACGCGTGCGAGGCTTACACCAAACCACGGACGAAGTAGCGGTAGAGTTCGGGTACCGAGAGGGGATACGCAACCATGAGCGAGCGCAAGACCGTCAAATCCGTTCGAGGGTCTGTCGAGGATGCTTTGCAGCCCGCGGTCGTCGAACTGCTCGAAACCGATCCGGAAGAGTTCGTTCGGAAGACTCGTCGGCCACGCTTCGGATTCGTGTCAAGCAAGGCTGACCGCGATAAGGAAAACTAGCCTGCGCATCATCGCTTGCGTGGGTCCGTCCGCAGACGGTCCTCGGTAATCTCGGCACGGGGAAGTTGCTCGACAACGGCGACAACACCATGACCTGGCAATTTATCGATTTGTTCAACAGCGTTAACGATCACAAACGCCTATAGGTGATGGCATTCGGGACGAAGAGGTCGTGGGTTCGAATCCCGCCACCCCGACGCTAGGCTGAGATAGCAGAAGAGGCCCTGACCCGCAGAGATGCGGTCAGGGCCTCCTCGTTTCCGGGTCTGCACAGCACCGCGTTCATCATCGATCTGGGCCAAACTCGACCAGTTCATGCCCGGCGAGCAGGACTCGCCCGCGGTCGACGGCCGGGTGACGGTGCTGACGTCGATCGCCGAGGCGGGCCGGTAGAGGGATCAGGCGGGCACGGACTCCGCGACCGGCGCGGGGGTGTACTTCTCACGGTGGATGTTGCGTCCGGCCATTCGCCGCCGTTTGCACGCCTTGACGCCCGCGTCGACCATCGCCGGCGGCCCGCACAGGTACGCGGAGTAGCCGCGCAGCGTGTCGAAGTCGTCGGTCAGGATGTCGCCGACGTAACCCCGTCGGCCGTGGCCGTCCTCGCGGCTCAGACACGGCGTGTAGTGAACGCCGGAATACCTGTCCGACAATGACTCCCAGAAGTCCACGTCGTACAGATCGACGCGGTGCCGGACGCCGTGGTACAGGTGGATCTCCCGGCTCGGGTCGAGCGTCAATGCCTGGAGCGCAATCGATTTCAGCGGGGCCAGACCCGTACCGCCGGCCAGCAGGATCATCGGGCCCGAGGTGTCGGGGTCGTGGACGAAATCGCCCCACGGACCGCGCATCTCGATCGGGTGCCCGGCCGCCAGGGAGCCGAAGATCCAGCTGTCGGTGGCCAGACCGCCGGCGACGCGACGGACATGGAACTCCAGGACCTCGCCGCTCGACGGCGGGTTGGCCATCGAATACTGGCGTGTCTCAACGGTTCCCGGTACGGCGAACTCGATGTACTGGCCTGCCGAGAACTCCAGCGGGGCGTCGAGTTCGACGTGGACCGCCACCGTCTCGTCGGCGACCGTCCGGATCTCGCGGACCGTGCCGACGAGGTCGCGGAGCGGATGTCGCGGTCCGGATGCGGTGTCGAGTGGTACCTCGATGCGCGCGTCGGATCGCGGAGTCGATTGGCAGGCCAGGACATAGCCCTCGCGCTGGTCGCCGCCGGACAGCACGGTCTCCGACGGCGTGGGCTGATCGACGATCCCGCTCAACACCTTCACCTTGCACGTACCGCACGTGCCCTGGTTGCAGGAGTTGGGCAGGTACACCCCGTTACGCAGGAATGCATCGAGAAGTCGTTGCCCGTCATGGCATTCCACGCCCTGCGTCGTGGCGCCGACCACCTGCACCGAGTGCGAGCCATTCATCGCCTCACACCTCCCATGTCACGTTCAGCGACGTCGGTCCGCGGAATCCCCAGCCCCAGAACTCGACACCGGCGCTGGTGTCCCGCTCCAGGTTCGGGATGGACTCGAACAGCTCCTCCAGACCGATGCGACAGACATGATTCGCGAAGTAGATTCCCGCACAGGCATGATTGCCCGCCCCGAACGCGAGGTGCGGAAGCGGCGGCCGCGACAGGTCGTAGGCCGATGGCGCGTCGTACAGCGCGTGATCGTGGTTGGCCGATCCGTAGGACAGCAGCACCACCGAGCCCTCGGGCAGCGACACCCCGGCGACCTCGACGTCACTCGTGCTCACCCGGGCCGTGGCCGACCAGATCGGCGACGTCCACCGCATGCCCTCGGAGATCGCCCGCGGGATCAATCCCGGTTCGTCGACGACCTGTTCGAGCTGATCCGGCCGCGTGAACAGGCCAACCAGAGTGGAGGCCATGGCGTGGCCCGGTTCCTGCATCGCGCCGAGCAGGTACACGTACAGCGTGGGATAGATGTAGTCACGGTCGCGGGTCTGGCCGTCGGCCATACCGTCGTGCAGCCAGTGGCTGATCGCGCTGTCGTCGGGGTGGGAGATCCAGTGGTCGATCTTCGGGTCGACGATCGCGCGGATCTCCGCCTTCGCCTCGTCACCCTCGTCGAAGCCGCCGGGGTTGGTGAACTCGCCGTTCTCGTCGACGCCGGCATTGGTGAACGACCGCGACAACTTGTGGAACCAGTCGCGCAGCTTGTCCGAGCTCACGTCGTGCAGACCCAACAGGTCGCCGAGCGCCCGCACGGAGACCGGTTCGCAGTACTGCGCGACGAGTTCGGCGTGGCCGTCGTCCTCGAAGCTCTCGAGATAACGGCGGGCGATCGGGCGCACGAGGTCGTCGATCCAGCGGTCGACCTCCTGCGGCTGCAGCGCCGGATCGACCATCGACCGCAGGTCCTCGTGGATGGGTCCGTTGACACCGATCACCGCGGGGTGGCCGAAGGTGCGGCCACCGGCCTTGGTGATGATCGCCTCGAAATCGGGACTGGTGGCGATCTCACGGCAGATCTCCGCGGTGCTCGCCACGTACGAGCCGAGGACCGGGACGTAGGCCAGCGGCGATTCGGTGCGCAGCCGCTCGTAGATCGGGTACGGATTGCGTTCGAGCTCGGTCATGGTGATCTCGTCGCGCCAGGAGACGGTGGCGGTCATGGCAACTCCTTCATCGGTTCGGGGGTCGATGCCGGATCACGCTAGGACCTGGCCGCGCGCCGATCGATACGATTCGCGCGCCGCCGATACGGATCGCGCGAGAACTATGTGATGCGTATCGCTTTGAGTGCGGCAGATGCGGTACAACACAGACATCATGAAAACGACGCAGCCCGCATCGCAGCAGGTCGTCGACACCCATGACTGGGAGGCGGCGCACCGGGCGGTTGCCGACGTCTACTTTCCGCATGAGCTCATCGCGCTCGACGGACGCGAACACATCGATCTCCAGCTGCGCACGGTCGAACTCGGTGGTGTCACGATCGGCCGGATGAGCTGGGGCGCGTCGGTGTCCATCGCGTGCGAGTATCCCGGCGCCTACGAGGTGAACATCCCGCTCACCGGGCGCCTGCATTCACGATCGGACGACGACGAGGTGGTCTCCACCCCGGGTCTCGGTACGATCTTCCGCGCCGATCATCCGTCGCTGATCACCAACTGGACCGCCGACTGTCAGGTGATCGGCGTGAAGTTCGACGCCGAACAACTCGAGCGGGAAGCCGACCGGATTCATCTGGCGCCCATCCGCCGGCGGCTGTCGCTGCCGGATCAGATCGATGTCGGCACCGACCACGGGGCGTCGTGGTTCGGGCTGGTCAAGGCGTTGTCCGCGCAGATGCGGGAGCCAGTCGATCTGCTGGCGAATCCGCTGGTCGGGCCGCAGCTGGCGAGTGCGGTGACCAGCGCCTTCCTGCTGGCCGCGGTGCCCGGCGAGGCCGAGGTCGACGGACATCTGCGGCCCGGGATGGTCAAGCGGGTGCTCGATGCACTCAACGACGACCCCGGCCGGCTGTGGACGCTCGCCGAGATGGCGGCGCTCGGCGGGACCAGCGTCCGACGCCTGCAGGAGGCGTTCGCCGAGTACGTGGAGACGACGCCGACCCGCGCGCTGACCGACATCCGGCTCGAGCGTGCGCGTGTGGAATTGGAAAACGGTGACGTGACGGTCGCGGCGGCGGCCGCGCGGTGGGGGTTCAGCAATCCGAGCAGGTTCGCCGCCGCGTTTCGGCGGCGATACGGCGTCACACCGTCGGCCGTGTTGCGTCGCTGAGTAATTCGTCAATCGAAGGAGGTCGGTGGTGACCGACAGCGTGATCGAGCGATCCGACGGGGCGGTACGGATTGTCGGCATCAATCGGCCCTCTGTGCGCAACGCGGTCGACCGGGCGACCGCCGACGCGTTGGCCGATGCCTTCCGGCGGTTCGACGCCGATCCCTCCGCCTCGGTGGCAGTGCTGCACGGCGAGGGCGGAACCTTCTGCGCCGGAGCGGATCTGAAGGCGATATCGGCCGGCGATCCGAATCGTGTCGCGGAGGACGGCGACGGGCCGATGGGTCCGACGCGGCTGCGGTTGTCGAAACCGGTCATCGCGGCCGTGTCCGGTCATGCGGTGGCCGGTGGACTGGAGCTGGCGCTCTGGGCGGATCTGCGGGTGGCCGACGACGACGCCGTGTTCGGGGTGTACTGCCGGCGGTGGGGTGTGCCGCTGATCGACGGCGGCACCGTGCGGTTGCCGCGACTGATCGGGGAGGGGCGTGCCCTGGATCTGATCCTCACCGGGCGGGCCGTCGACGCCGACGAGGCGCTTCGCATCGGGCTGGCGAATCGCGTTGTGCCGTCGGGCACCTCGCTCGATGCGGCCATCGCGCTCGCGCACGAACTCGCCGCGCTGCCGCAGGCCTGCCTGCGCAACGACCGGATGTCGGTCCTCGAGCAGGCAGGACTCGACGAATCTGCGGCGATGGCCAACGAACTCCGCCACGGGCTGGCCTCGCTGGAGGTCGATACGGTTGAGGGCGCAACACGATTCGCGCGCGGCGCGGGACGGCACGGCGCGGATGATCATCAGTCGGCGCCATGACCGTCGGCGCCTGACCATCCGGGCCGACAACAGGCCGCCATGACAATCGGCGGCATGCCCCCGAAGGTCATGCCGCCGATCGCTTCCGGTGTCAGGTCAGGCGGTGCGCCAGGTTGCGACCGCCCAGATGATCAGGATGTCAAGGGCGATCAGCAGGACCGACCACCACGGGTAGTACGGCAGCCACAGGAAGTTCGCGATGATCGACAGCGATGCGATCAGGATCGCGGCGACCCGGGCCCAGGTCGCGGCGGCGAACATGCCGAACGCGACCACGATGGCGATGACACCGAGCAAGATGTGGATCCAGCCCCAGCTCGTCAGGTCGAGTTTGTAGATGTACTGCGGACCGGCGACGAACAGGTCGTCGTTGGCCACAGCCGAGATGCCTTGCAGGAGTCCGACGATTCCGGCGACGAGGAGCAGCGCTGCGGCCCCCAACGTTGCGCCACCGGCGATCCCCTCCTTCACGGGGTGTTCGTCGCGGTACGTACTCATGATCGTGTGCCCTTTCGTGAGGGGCGGCCGTAAAGGCCACCTGACGCAATTGTCGTGCCCCGACGTCACGCATCGCCTCGTCCGGAAAGGATGATTGTGCGCAATGCCGAGTTCGTCCGTGTGTTCCTGGGTTCGTCCGCCCCCTGCACGGGGCCGACGAACCAGGAACAGGCGGAAGAACTCTCAGGGAATCAGGCGCAGGTCAGGCGACGCCGAGCTGGTCGGCCAGGTGGAGGAGATCCGTCGCGTGGACGTCGTTGTGGGGTGAGCCGGTGTCGTCCTTCGGCGCCCCGCCCCACTCCATCGGCCGTTCGACGAATGCGCTCCGCAGACCGAATCCGCGTGCGGCGTCGAGATCACCCTGATGCGTGGCCACCATCATCACCTGATCGGGCCGCCGCTCGAGCAACTCGGCCAGCCCGCAATACGTTTCGCGAGCCGGCTTGTAGTGGCGCCACAGGTCCGAGCCGCCGATCACGTCCCAGTCGAACCCGTTGTGCTTGGCCATGTCGGTCAGCAGCGCCACGGTGCCATTGCTGAGTGCGCAGACGATGAATCTGCTTCGGAGCCTCCGTATCCCGGGTGCCGCGTCGGGCCAGCCGGGAATCGTGCGCCACGCGTGGACGAGCCGTCGCGCGTGGTCGTCGTCGATGGTGACGCCGAACTGGTCGGCGGTGTCGTGCAGCGTCTCGGTCTGCAGGTCGTCGAGTCGACGCCAGGGCAGCTCGCCGGCTTCGACGCGGGCCAGAATCGGACCGTAGCGAGCACGCCACGCGCGGGCGAACGTCGCGGCGTCGACGCCGGGGACCTCGGTGCGGACCGCGCCCGTGATGCCGGTGAACCAGTCGGTGACCGTACCGAAGGTGTCGAAGGCGAGGACCTCGACGCCCGTCCCCACGCGTCAGCCCAGCTCGTTCGCCAGCTGTGGCAGTGAGTGCTCCTCGTCGAAATCGGCGTCGCCGTGGGACACCGGCGTGAGCGTGAGCAGCGTCGCCTCCGGGCGGCAGCAGAATCGGGCCGGGGCGAACGGCGATGTCCCCAGACCGGCGCTGACGTGCAGTTTCATCGTCGAACCCCAGCTGGAAACACCCTTGACGCGTGATCGGTCGATCTCGCAGTTGGTCACCAGCGCCCCGAAGAACGGCAGGCACAGCTGTCCGCCGTGGGTATGCCCGGCGAGCACGAGGTCGTATCCGTCGGCGGCGAACCGGTCGAGGACCCGCGGTTCGGGGGAGTGGGTGAGGCCGAGGCGCAGGTGGGCGAGCGGGTTGGGCCGTCCGGCGACGGTGTCGTAGCGGTCGCGTTCGATGTGCGGATCGTCGACTCCGGCGGCGACCACCCGCACCCCACCCACCTCGAGTTCCCGCACGGTGTGCGTGGCGTCGAGCCAGCCGCGTTCGGTGAACGCGGCGCGCAGATCCTGCCACGGCAGCGGCTCGCCGAACGTCCGGGTGTGATCGGACTTGAAGTACTGGAGGGGGTTCTTCAGCCGTGGGCCGAAGTAGTCGTTGGACCCGAACACGAACAACCCCGGACGGGAGAGCAGCCCGCCGAGGGACTGGACCACCGCCGGCACGGCCTGCGGGTGTGCGAGGTTGTCGCCGGTGTTGATCACCAGGTCCGGCTCGAGGGACTCGAGTTCGGACACCCACGCCTGCTTCAGGTGCTGAGCGGGGGTCATGTGCAGGTCACTGATGTGGAGCACCCGCAGTGGCGTCGAACCGGGTTCGAGGACCGCGAGGGTGCTGTGCCGCAACGTGAAAGCGTTGCGTTCGATCACCGTCGAATAGAACAGACCCGCGGCCGCCATCCCGGCGAGGCCGGCGATCGACCGCACGGCGGTCGCGGAGGTCAGACCGCTGGGCATCACCCGGCGAACGGAGCTGTCGAGGCGAGTCATCCAACCAGGATACGCAGACGCCGCCGCCGACCGCTGATGCTTTCCACCCGCGATCGGCGGCGGCATCGTCACGCCCGATCGGTCAGCCGGGCAGCTGGATCACCACCGGCCCGACGCCGGGCACCTGCACGGTGGTCTGGGTGGGTCCCGGACTGTCGTCGCCGCTGCTGTCGTTGCGTCGCCCGTTGCTGACGTAGATCGTCACGACGCTGCCCGGCATCGCGGCATCCGACGGCGCGGTGAACACGACGGTGCCCTGCGGGCGGCTGCTGTTCACCTCGAGCTGGTTGACCTTGAAACCGGCGGCCTGCAGCCGGGAGGTGGCGGCGCTCGCGGGCAGCCCGCTGACATTCGGGATCCGCCCGCGGTCATTTCCGGACATGTAGCGCGGATCGGTCGGCGGAAGTTGCACCGGACCGAACTTGGTGGCCACCGGCTTGACCGCCTGGTACCAGGTCCGGGCGGGTTCCATACCGCCGTACAGGTCGCCGTCGTAGCACTGTCGCAGCGGACTGCTGCAGATACCGGTGGGATTCGGGCCGTCGTTGTAGACGTAGGCCGCGCCCGCGATGTTGTTGGTGAACCCGACGAACGCCGACGAGCGGTGCGACTCGGTGGTGCCGGTCTTGCCCGACACCGGCAGCGTCCATCCCTGCGAGCCTGCCGCGCCGGCCGACGTGCCGCCGCCCTTGTCGTCCTGGCTGAGCCCGTTGGCGAGAGAGTTGGCCAGACCGGCCTCGACGACCTGCTCGCACTTGGGTGCGTTGAACGGCACCGTGGTCAGCGCGATCTGGCCGTTCTGCCCCATCACGGGGTTGCCGTACTGGTCGCGCTTGATCCGGCTGATCGACGCGATCGGGTTGGGCGGGCACCACGTTCCGCCCGACGCCAGCGTCGCCGCGACGTTGGACAGTTCGAGTCCGTTGATCGGCAGCGGACCGAGGGTGAACGAGCCGAAGTTCCCGTCCTTCACGTACTGGGCCATGCTCTTGTCGCCGTAGCCCGACGACCCTGGTGCGTTGTAGGAGCGCAGACCCAGGCGCACGGCCATGTCGACCGCCGGCTTCACGCCGACCTGCTGCAGCAGTTTCACGAACGCCGTGTTCGGGGATTGGGCCAGTGCCTGGGTGACCGACATCGATCCCGGGTACTTGCCGTCGTTCTTGACGCAGTAGGCGTTGACCGGACACCCGTTGGCGCCGTCGCTGTTGCCCATCCCGTACACGGCGACGAAACCGGGCACCTCGATGTTCGACGCGATGCCGAGGCCCTTCTCCATGGCCGCCGCGGTGGTGAAGATCTTGAACACCGATCCGGCGCCGTCGCCGACCATCGAGAACGGTTGCGGCTGAACGGTCTGATTGGCCTTCTGGTTCAGGCCGTAGTCGCGGCTCGACGCCATCGCCAGGATGTCGTGGGAGGTCTTGCCCGGCCGGATCGCGCTCATCACGTCGGCGACGCCGTCGGCGTCGGGATCGGCCTGGGTCCGCACCGCGTGCAACGTCGAGCGCTGCACGTCGGGATCGAGGGTGGTGCGGATGATGTACCCGCCCCGCAGCACCGAGTCGCGGGACATGCCGTTCTCGGCGAGGAACTGCAGCGCGTAGTCGCAGAAGAAGCCGTTGCCCTGCGCGGCGATACAGCCCTGGGTGGGCGTCCGCGGATTCGGGACGACGCCGAGTGGCGTCGACTTGGCCCTGATCAACTCCTCCGCGCGACGCGGGAAGTTCTCGATCATGGTGTCGAGCACCGTGTTGCGGCGCGCGAGAGCGGCCTCGGGGTTGGTGTACGGATTCAGCGCGGAACTCGACTGGACCATGCCGGCCAGCAACGCGGCCTGCTCGACGGTGAGGTCCTTGGCGTGGCGGCCGAAATAGGTCTGCGCGGCGGCTTCGACACCGTAGGAGTTGTTGCCGAACGGGACCACGTTCAGGTAGCGCGTGACGATCTGTTTCTTGGCTTCCTGCTTGGCCTGCGCGTCGTCGAGACCCTTGTCCCGCTTGGCCTGGTCCTCCAGCGACTGCTCCATCGTCAACGCCATCCGCACCTCGCGGAGCTTGCGTGCGGGGGTGGTCTCGATGGCCGCCTGCCGATCGGCCTCGGTCCGTGCCAGGACCAGGAGCTGATAGTTCTTGATGTACTGCTGATCGAGCGTCGATGCGCCCTGCTGCACCTCGCCGGACGACGAGTTCTTCAGGGCCGCACGGATGGTGCCCTTCCAGTCCACGCCGTCGTGCTCGAGGAAACGTCGGTCCTCGATGGAGATGATCGCCCGGATCATGTCGGGCGAGATGTCGTTGTAGCCGACCTGATAGCGGTACTGGTCGTAAAGCAGCGCGATCGGCTTACCCGACGCGTCGGTCATCGTCGTGACCTCCGGCAGGGTTCCGTTCAGCAGCTCCGACGAGACGTTTTCGACGGCGGACGCGGCGCGGTTGGACATCACGCCCACGCCGCTGGCCACCGGATACAGCAATCCTGCGACCAGGACGCCGGCGAGCACGCACGCTCCGGCCAGCGGCCACAGTTTCTTCGAGATCGGCACGTGCACAGGATACGTGTGGTTTCGGCGTCGGCCGCCCGGCGTGGCCGTTGCATCGCAGTTGCGTTGTCTCGATCCGGCAACAACCGGATTGACCTGCGGCGACATGCGCGCTTTGCACGATGGTGCCATTTTCTTCCGTTCAGGGGTTGCGCCAATATGCACAGATCCTTAGATTGAGTGCAGAATGTGACTCACTTAACAATCCGGAGTCGATTTCGAGTCGGGTGGCGCAGCGGATCGCATTCATCGGTCACAGGTTGTCGGGGCCTTGCAGTAATGCAGAACGACCGACGATGACAACGACAGACAGGGGTCGGCGGATGGCGATGGCGGCAGTTTCCACCGGAGATGATGCTCGGTTGATGTGGGTGTCACAAGCTCGATGCCGGGGAGGAAATCCCGACGACCTGTTCGTTCGAGGGGCGGCGCAACGTAAGGCCGCGACGATCTGCCGGCATTGCCCCGTGCAGCTCGAGTGTGGTGCCGATGCCCTGGACAACCGTGTGGAGTTCGGGGTGTGGGGCGGCATGACCGAGCGTCAGCGGCGTGCCCTGCTCCGGCAGCATCCCGAGGTCACCTCGTGGGCACAGTTTTTCGACGCCCAGCGGCGTCGGCATCGTGCCGACGCCATGTGATCTCCCCTCACCGAACAGAACATCCGACGAACGGCCGAAGCCCGATGGGCTCGGCCGTTCGGCGTGTTCCGGGTCGGCGCTAGCCGCGGCTGGTGATCTGCTCGGCCACCGCCTGCAGGGCGACCATGTCGGCCACCTCGAACGGCAGCGACGGTACGCCCACGATCGGGACCGCCGGGTGGGCCGCGGTGAACCGTTGCAGCAGATGGAGTTCCCGCTTGCCGGTGGTCGCCCGCTCGGCGTGGACCTGCAGCACGCCGCTGGTCAGTTCGTCGTCGACGTGTTCGAGGGCGGCCAGCGCCGACGACTCGGAGATCGACGTGAGGTTCGGATGCGTGCGGTTGAGGATCAGGCCGGCCAGCGGCATCGACTCCTCGGAGAGCCGGTCGACGAAGAACGCCGCCTCGCGCAGTGCGTCCGGCTCGGCCGCGGCGACGACGGCGAACTGCGTGCCCGGCTGCTTGAGCAGTTCGTACGTCTTGAGCGCCCGTTCCTGGAAGCCGCCGAACATCGAGTCGAGGGACTGCACGAAGGCCGCGACGTCGCGCAGCATGTCACCGCCGATGATCGTCGAGACGCCGCGCATGGCCAGGCTGACCGCGCCGGTGACCATCCGGCCGACTCCGCGTCCGCCGCCGACGAGCACCTTCATCAGGCGGCCCGACAGGAATGAGCCGAGCCGCTGCGGTGCGTCGAGGAAATCGAGCGCGTTTCGCGACGGCGGGGTGTCGACGATGATCAGATCCCACCGGTTCTGCTCGAGCAGCTTGCCGAGCTTCTCCATCGCCATGTACTCCTGCGTGCCGGAGAACGACGACGCCATCGTCTGGTAGAAGGAGTTGTCCATGATCGCGGCGGCGCGTTCCGGCGTCGAATGCTCGACGACCATCTCGTCGAACGTGCGTCGCATGTCCAGCATCATCGCGTCCAGCGTTCCGGCGCCTTCGGTCTGCACCGGCTGCGGATCGTTCGTCAGCTCGTTCATCCCGAGCGACTGCGCGAGGCGCTTCGCCGGGTCGATGGTGAGCACCGCGACGGTCCGGCCCTGCTCGGCGGCGTACAGCGCCATCGCGGCCGCGGTGGTGGTCTTGCCGACACCACCGGCGCCGCAACAGATCACCACGCGGGTTGCCGGGTCGGTGAGGATGGATCCCATCTTGAGATCTCGCGCCATGACTCAGGCACCTGCCTTCTGCAAGAGGGTGGCCAGCTCGTAGATCGACCCGAGGTCGATGCCGTCGCCGAGCGCGGGCAGTTCCAGGGTCGGCAGTTCGACGTCGTCGAGCTGCGCCTTCGCGACCTGTTGCGCCTGCAGTCGCGTCGCGTGCTCGATCGTCTCGGTGAGCAGGCCGGCCAGATCCTGCTCGGAGACGTCGAGCCCGGCGGCGGTCAGGTGTTCGAGGATGCGCGGCGCGTCGATCTTCCCCTCGGCGATGTCGTCGATGCTGCCGGCGGGCAGATGCGTCGGGCTGACCCGATTGATGATGAGGGTGCCGATCGTCAGGTTCTTCGAGTGCAGTTCGTCGACGGCCTCGACCGTCTCCTGGATCGGCATCGCCTCGAGCAGGGTGACCAGATGCACGACCGTCTCCGACGAGTGCAGCAACCTGACCACACCGTCGCTCTGGTTGCGGATGGGTCCGCTCTTGGCCAGGTCGGCCATGGCCTTGGTGACGTCCAGGAAGCTGCCGATCCGCCCTGTGGGTGGGGCGTCGACGACGACCGCGTCGTAGACCCGGTGGCCCTGTTTGTCGGTGTGGATGATGCGTTCCTTGATCTTTCCGGTGATCAGGACGTCACGCAGACCCGGGGCGACGGTGGTGACGAAGTCGATCGCACCGATGCGCTTCATCGCGCGGCCCGCGAAGCCCAGGTTGTAGAACATGTCCAGGTATTCGAGCAGCGCGTGCTCGATGTCGATGGCCAGCGCCGACACCTCACCGCCGCCGGATGCCGTCGCGATCTTGGTGTCGGTCGGCGGCAGCGGCGGAATGTCGAAGAGCTGGGCGATGCCCTGTCGGCCCTCACACTCGACGAGCAGGACCTTCTTGCCGTCCGCGGCCAGCGCGAGCGCCAACGCGGCGGCGATCGTGGTCTTGCCGGTTCCCCCTTTGCCGGACACGAAATGCAGTCGTGCCGCAGCTGCCGTCTCCGGCCATTCGTTGACGTGCGCGATCTCGTCGGCCGTCGGCGTATCAGTCCCCACGGCAACACCATATCGACTCAGGGCGACCGGCTAGGGTGGGTCCATGACTGAAGTGACCGCGTGGGAGTACGTGACGGTGCCGTTGCTGACGCATGCGACCAAGCAGATTCTCGATCAATGGGGTGCCGACGGTTGGGAACTGGTGAGCGTGCTGCCCGGGCCGACCGGTGAACAACACGTCGCCTACCTGAAGCGACCGAAGGGATAGATCCGCATGTCAACGACGTGGTCCGGGCGACTCGCCGACCTCGGAATCACCCTTCCCCCGGTGGTCACGCCGGTGGCCAGCTACGTCCCGGCCGTGCGGACCGGCAACCTCGTCTACACCGCGGGTCAGTTGCCCATCGTCAACGGCAAGCTCGAGGTGACCGGCAAGGTCCACGAGGGCGCCGAAGGAGTCGTCAAGCCCGAGGCGGCGACGGCCGCGGCCCGGCAGTGCGCGCTCAACGCGATTGCCGCCGTCGACTCGCTGGTCGGTATCGACTCGATCGTGCGCATCGTCAAGGTGGTCGGTTTCGTCGCGTCGGCACACGGCTTCACCGGCCAGCCGGCGGTGATCAACGGGGCGTCGGACCTGCTCGGGGAGATCTTCGGTGACGCCGGAGTGCACGCGCGGTCCGCGGTCGGTGTCGCCGAACTGCCGTTGGGCGCGCCGGTCGAGGTAGAGCTGATCGTCGAGGTCGCCTGACCCGACGGTGGATGTCGCGCTGCTCATCGCTGCTGCCGCTTCGGCGGGGTGGGTCGACGCGGTGGTCGGCGGGGGTGGGCTCGTCCTGATCCCGGCGCTGCTGATCGCCTACCCGGGTCTCGCGCCGGCCGCGGCGCTGGGCACCAACAAGCTCGCCGCGGTGTTCGGGACGTCGTCGGCCGCGGTGGCCTACGCCCGTCGGATCCCCCTCGACGCGCGCCGACTGCTGCCGGTATTCCTTGCGGCACTGGTGTTCTCGGGCCTCGGCGCCTATGTGGCCAGCCGCCTGCCCGCCGCGGTGTTCACGCCGATCGTGTTGTGTCTGCTGGTGGCGGTCGGGGTGTTCGTCGCGCTCAATCCCGGATTCGGTTCGGGTGCAGCGGTTTCCCGGCCCCGATGGTCGGTGATCCTCGGCTTGGTGATCGCCGGGGTGGTCATCGCGTTCTACGACGGGGTGATGGGTCCGGGCACCGGCACCTTCCTCATCATCACGCTGACCGCCTTGGTGGGCACCGGGTTCCTGGAGAGCTCGGCGATGGCGAAGGTGATCAACACCGGCACCAATCTGGGCGCCCTGGCGGTGTTCGCGTGGCAGGGAAACGTCCTGTGGCTCTTGGGGATCGGACTGGCGGTGGCCAATGTTGCGGGCGCCCAACTGGGAGCGCACATGGCGCTGGGGCGGGGCAGTGCATTCGTACGGTGGGTGTTGCTCGCGGTGGTCGTCGTGATGGTGGCGAAGCTGGGCTACGGCTTGCTGGTCGACTGACGGGTGATGACTGCGGTGCGGCACACGGCCTACCGTGTGACCTGAGCATCATCGGGAACTGTGAGAGGGGTCGGCGTGATCGGGACGACGGGCGTGGTCACCCTCCCCATCGGTGGCCGGGGCTCCCTCGGTGAGGTCGAGTTAAGTCTGTCGGGCGGCAGCGAGCGTTACCTGGCCGCGGCCGCCGAGCCGATCGGCGTGGACGAGACGGTCCTCGTCGTCGGTGTTCGACCGGGCCGCGTCGTCGAAGTGGAGCGCTGGACCGCGATGACATGGTGAACCGTCCCGTGTCGACGGCCGCAGGAACCGTCGAACATCCGAATGATGCGTCCGAATGGCACGTCAGACCAACCCGATAGCATGTGGCGCAATCGCGTGACCTGGGGTCGCATCCACGACCGGAGCGTGCGACTCAACCTGTGAGGAGGCGGCACATGCTCGGATACCACGTTCCAGAACCCGACGAGGCGATGCTGATCTCGGGCAAGAAGCCCGGCGAAAGCGGAGCGCCGTTCGAGGTCGTCGTCGGGCACGGCAGATGGGTCATGCCGGTGTTCCGGAAGGTGCGCTACCTCTCGATGGCGATGCACGAGGCGTCGATCCGTGAGGTCTGTGTGACCACCCAGGGCATCCAGCTCGACGTGCGCGCGGTGATCGCCCACAAGGTCGGCGGCGACACGGCTTCCATCGTGAACGCCGGACAGCGGTTCATCTCCGAGCAGGAGGCCGAGATGAATCAGCTGACGGGGCAGGTCTTCTCCGGCCACCTGCGCTCGATCGTCGGTTCGATGACGGTGGAGGAGATCATCCGGGAACGCGACACGCTGGCCCGGCAGGTGCTCGAGGCCTCCAAGCGTGAGATGGGATCGATCGGTCTGGTCGTCGACTCCTTCCAGATCCAGTCCATCGACGACATGAAGTCGGGCTACATCAGCGCACTCGCCGCACCGAACATCGCCAAGGTGCAGCGGGAGGCCGCGGTCGAGCGGGCCCGCGCGGATCAGGAATCGGCCATGGCGCAGCAGGAGTCGCTGCGCAACCAGGCCGGCTACGAGCGTGAGACGGCGATCAGACGCGCCCAGATCAGGGCCGAGACCGACAAGGCGAACGCCGAGGCGGCCCAGGCGGGCCCGCTCGCAGAGGCGCGTGTGAACCAGGAGATCATCCGCGAGCAGTCGGTCCTGGCTCAGGCGCAGGCCGAACTGCGCGAACAGCAGTTGATGTACGAGGTCATCAAGCCGGCGGAGGCCGAGGCCCGCCGCACCCAGATCATCGCCGAGGCCGACGCGCAGGCCGTCGAGATCCGGTCTGCCGCCGCGGCCAAGAACAACCGCATCGCGCTCGATCAGCAGATCATCGAACAGCTGCCCGCGCTGGTGGGCGAGATCGCGAAGGGGCTCGGGTCGTCGAACCTGACCGTGTTCAACGGTGCCGAAGGAGTGAACGAGGTGATGACCGGTGTGGTGACCCAGGGCGCCGCGTTGCTCAAGAGTCTGCAGAGCGAGTTCTCTCCGAAGGTCGTCGAGGAGATCGGCGACGACATCGGCCGATCGGCGTAGCCGGCGGTCGACCGCGGGTGACCGGCCCCGGTACCACGACGCTGTGCGGGGTGGTGGGTAGTGTCGGATGCCATGAGCGACAACGCAGGTGAGCACCAGGCCGCCCCGCCCACCCATCCCGCGTACGGAGTCGTGCGTGAGGTCACGCCGTTCGCCTCGGTGCTGCTGTGCAACAACCCCGGGGTGATGGAACTCGACGGCACCAACACCTGGATTCTGCGTGCCCCCGACAGTCCGGATTGCGTCATCGTCGATCCCGGTCCGCCCAAGCACAAGAAGCACATCGCAAAACTCGCCGACGACAACGACATCTCGCTGATCCTGGTCACGCATCGACACTTCGATCACACCGGCGGCATCAAACGTCTCCACAAGCGGACCGGCGCGCCGGTCCGGGCCCGCGCGGGCAAGTTCACGCATCGGGCGCGTCCCCTGCACGATCGCGAGATCATCGACGTCGCCGGGCTACGCATCACCGTGCTGTTCACGCCGGGCCATACCGGCGACTCGGTCAGCTTCCTGGTCGACTGCAACGGTCAGCGGGCGATGATCACCGGCGACACCATCCTCGGCCGGGGCACCACCGTGCTCGATCCGTCCGACGGCAGCCTGAACGATTACATGAACTCGCTGAACCGGCTCATCGTCGAAGGGGACGACTGCGCGATGCTGCCGGCCCACGGCCCCGATCATCCCGCGCTCATCCCGGTGGCCCGCTTCTACAAGGCTCACCGGGAGGAACGCATCGATCAGATCCGCGCCGCGCTCGCCGACATGGGTGCCACCCCGCACGAAGCGAAGCCGATGAAGGTGGTCAAACGTGTCTACTCCGACGTCGACAAGAAGCTGTGGCCGGCCGCGCGGATGTCGGTGAAGGCCCAGCTGGAGTACCTGCGGCACAACAGCTGAGCGTATCGAGACCCCTCGGCAGCCTGACGCTCAGCGTGCGCGGCGGGCCAGTCGCTCGGAGTCGGCGATCAGCACGCTCTTGCCCTCGAGGCGCAGCCAGCCGCGCTGGGCGAAGTCGGCCAGCGCCTTGTTCACCGTCTCGCGGGACGCGCCGACGAGCTGCGCGATCTCTTCCTGGGTGAGGTCGTGGGTGACGCGCAGCGCGCCGCCCTCCTGGGTGCCGAAGCGCTGCGCGAGCTGCAGCAGCTGCTTGGCCACACGACCGGGCACGTCGGTGAAGATCAGGTCGGCCAGGTTGTTGTTGGTGCGACGCAGACGACGGGCGAGCACCCGCAGCAACTGCTCGGCGATCTCCGGGCGATCCTTGATCCACGCGCGCAGCGCGTCCCGGTCCATCGAGACCGCACGCACCTCGGTCACCGTCGTCGCCGACGACGTGCGGGGTCCGGGGTCGAAGATCGACAGTTCACCGAACATGTCCGACGGACCCATGATCGTCAGCAGATTCTCGCGACCGTCGGGAGAGCGACGGCCGACCTTCACCTTGCCGGACAGGATGATGTAGAGCCGGTCACCGGGCTCACCCTCGTGGAAGATCACGTGTCCGCGCGGGAAATCGGCCGGTTGAAGTTGTTTGGTCAGCGCCGCGACCGCCGAGGGCTCGACACCCTGGAATATGCCCGCCCGCGCCAGTACTTCCTCCACCTAGGAACCTTTCTTGTCCAATACGCACTCCCGGAACAACTGCCGACCTCCGATTTGGCGTGCTCAGAGGTGGTGGCTGGGGTGCCGTGTTGCCCTGTGCAACGCTACCCTCGCCCCCAGCATAAGTGTTGGATGGGTCACTGGCCGTTCATTGCGCGAGTCGGGTGCGGCGCCGGGGGCGCCCGCCCTCAACTGGCCCGTTGTGGGGTGTCGAGCACCGCTTCCGGCGCTGCAACTGTCGTGGCACTGCGCGTGCGGCGGCTGCGGAACTCGTCGAGTGCCGCCGGGAAACCCTCCTTGACCAGCGTGTCCACTTGATGTGCGTCGGCCGATTCGAGGAACTCCTCGACGTGATCGCGAGAAACGGTGTGGCGGTCGATCCGGGCCTGAACCTTCTCCATCGCCAGTGCGAAAAGCATCAGGACAGCCGGGAACAGAAGCGCGGCGAGACCTTGCATGGGGAACAGTAAACACAATCGGGCTTCGGCACACCTAGCCAGAACGGGTCCCTTCACTGACTTGTTACCTATGCGTTAGATCACCCCGAGGGCTGGTCCGGGGGTGCGCGAGGTGGGTGTGCAGCATTCCATCGCTAACCTGAATCAGGTGAGCGCACGCAAGTCCACCGACGCACCGGCACCGTCGTCGGTTCGGCGTCCACGCAAGCCGGAGACCCACCTCGGTCTCGTGCGCCGTGCTCGCCGGATGAATCGCGAGCTGATGATCGCCTTCCCGCATGTCTACTGCGAACTGGACTTCACCACGCCGCTCGAACTGTCGGTCGCGACGATCCTGTCGGCGCAGTGCACCGATGTGCGCGTGAACCAGGTGACGCCGGCCCTGTTCGCCGCCTACCCGACCGCGAAGTCCTACGCCGAGGCCAACCGAACCGAACTCGAGGAGATGATCCGGTCGACCGGCTTCTACCGGAACAAGGCGAACTCGATCATCGGACTCGGCCAGGCATTGGTGGAACGCTACGACGGCGAGGTCCCCAACCGGCTGAAAGACCTGGTCACGCTGCCGGGATTCGGCCGTAAGACGGCCAACGTCGTCCTCGGCAACGCATTCGGCATCCCCGGGATCACCGTCGACACCCATTTCGGCCGGCTCGTCCGGCGCTGGGAATGGACCGAGGAGACCGATCCGGTCAAGGTGGAGCACGCGGTCGGCGAACTCATCGAGCGCAAGGAGTGGACCGATCTGTCCCACCGGGTGATCTTCCACGGACGGCGCGTCTGCCACGCCCGCAAACCGGCGTGCGGCGTCTGCATCCTGGCCAAGGACTGCCCGTCGGTCGGGACGGGTCCGATGGACAAGGAAGAGGCCGCGAAGCTGGTGAAGGGCCCGGAGACCGCGCACCTGTTGGACCTGGCGGGACTGCCGGCGACGTGAACCACACCCCGACCAGCGCCGGCGAGAATCCGGCGAACACCGATCCCGGTGTCCCCCCGAACGCCCGGCGACGCAGCCGCTTCCCGTCGGCATTGCGGTGGACGCTGGTGTTCGTCGTGGTGATGATCGCGCTGATCGTGGCCATCTGGCCGCGCGGTTCGGGCGACGACGTCCCCGACAGCGCGGTCACCGCGGCTGCCCCGTCGGGGCCGAACTCGATGGACGCCCAGGTCTCCGACGCACAGTTAGCCGCCGCACGTCGCGAAGCCGCGCTGCCCGCCTGCCCGACGACCGGCCTGGCGATCGGGCGCGACGCCGCCCTTGCCGGCGTTCGGGCGTCCTGTCTGGCAGACGGCAGCACCTACGATGTGGGCGCCGGGACCGCCGGAAAACCCCTGGTGGTCAATATGTGGGCCGTCTGGTGCCTGCCGTGCCGGCGGGAACTCCCGGTGGTGGCCGACTTTGCGCGGCGTGCCGGCGATCGGGTGACCGTGCTGGCCGTGCACGCCCAGGAGGGTGCGCAGAATCCGTATCTCGCGCTGCAGTTCCTCATCGAGAACAACGTGCGGCTCGCCACGGTCCTCGACACCCGCGGTCAGGTGGCCACCGCGCTGGCGGCCCCGCGCGTGTTCCCGTCGACCATCCTGGTCCGGCCCGACGGCACCGTGGCCAAGGTGCTGCCGCAGGTGTTCGAGAATCCCGACGAGATCGCCGCGGCCGTCGACGAGTATCTGGGGGTGCGGACATGAACCCGGACGACGACTTCTCCCCGCACGTCGGGCCGCTGGTGCCGAGCGAGCAGATCCCGCCGTGGATGCGGCAGCTCACCGGCAATGTCGCGGCGGTCACCGACTCGGTGCTCAACCGGGGTGGGGACCGGACGCGGTGGGCGTCGCTGATCGGGCGGAACAAGCGCGAGGCGGCAGTGCTGGTCCTGATCGCCGGCAGCTGGGAGGCGGCCCACGATCATCCCGGTGGGCTCCCGGCCGACGCCGAGATCCTGCTCACCGAGCGGGCTCCGACGCTGCGGCAGCACAGTGGGCAGGTCGCGTTCCCCGGCGGCGCGATGGATCCCGACGACGACTACCCCGTGGGTACCGCGTTGCGTGAGGCCGCCGAGGAGACCGGACTGATCGCCGACGGGGTCGACGTGCTCGCGAATCTGCCGTCGTTCCCGGTGCCGGTGTCCGGTTTCGACGTCAGCCCGGTGCTGGCGCACTGGTCTCGTCCCGGCCCGGTCCGCGTGGTCGACACCGCGGAGACCGCGCGGGTGGCGCGGGTCAACCTGCGGAGCCTGCTCGCGCCGGAGAACCGCTTCCAGGTGCAGCGCTCGGTGCTCGGCGTCGGCGCCTACCGCGGCCCCGCCTTCCAGGTCGACGGCCTGTTCGTGTGGGGTTTCACCGGAGGCCTGATCGCGGCGATCACCGAGGCGTCGGGATGGGACGTCCCCTGGGACCACGACGACGTGCGAGAACTCGACGAGGCGATCAAGGCGTCCGGCAGCCGCCAGCACATCGGGATGTCGGCGGTCCTGCCGCCCTCGATGCGCCCGCGGGCCGACGACCCGACCTCGGGGGAGGCCGCCCGGTGAGCGGATCCGGGTGGGTCGACCTGATCGTGCTCGGTGTCGCGCTGTTCGCCGCGGTGAGCGGGTACCGGCAGGGCGCGGTCGCCTCCGCGCTCGCCTTCCTCGGGGTGATTCTCGGTGCTGTCGCCGGAATTCTCCTTGCCCCGCATGTCATTTCACATGTCGACGACCGAACCACCCGTCTGCTGGTCGGCGTCGTGCTGCTGATCGGGTTGATCGTCGTCGGCGAGGTCTCGGGGATGGTCCTCGGCCGCGCGGCGCGTGGCGGAATCCGATCGCGGGGAGTGCGCCGCGTCGACAGCGCCATCGGTTCGGTGCTGCAGGTGTGCGCGGTCCTGGCCGCCGCCTGGTTGCTCGCGATCCCGCTGAGCAGTTCCTCCGAGACGCAACTCGCGACGTCGGTGCGCGACTCCAAGGTGCTCTCCGGGGTGGATTCGGTGGCGCCCCAGTGGCTGCGCGATCTGCCGAGCGATTTCAGTGCGCTGCTGGACAATTCGGGCCTGCCGGACGTGATCGGCCCGTTCAGCCGGACCCCGGTGACCAACGTCGGCCCACCGGATGCCGCGCTGGCGCAGCTTCCGGTGGTGCGGCAGGTGGAGCCCAGCGTGATGAAGATCGAGGGCACCGCGCCGAGCTGCCGGCAGGCGTTGGAGGGCAGCGGATTCGTCGTCTCGCCCGAGCGGGTGATGACGAACGCACATGTGGTCGCCGGCACCCGGCGTCTCGTCGTGACGTCACCGGCCGGGCAACAGCTGCCCGCCCGGGTGGTGCTGTTCGACGCCACCAATGACATCGCCGTCCTCGACGTCCCCGGGTTGACCGCTCCCGCACTGAGATTCGCCGACAAACCGGCACGCACCGGCGACGACGCCCTGGTGCTCGGCTATCCGGAGGCGGGACCGTTCAACATCAGTCCCGTGCGGGTGCGCGAGGTGATCAACCTGTCCGGCCCGGACATCTACCGGACCGGCCAGATCCTGCGCCAGGTGTACACGGTCCGCGGCGTGATCCGGCAGGGTAACTCGGGTGGTCCGATGGTCGATTCCGACGGTGAGGTCCTCGGGGTGGTGTTCGGTGCCGCCGAGGACACCGCCGACGAGACGGGATTCGTGCTGACCGCCAAGCAGGTGCAGACCAACTTCGTCGACTCCGAACGCCGGTCGGCGCGGGTGAGTACCGAGTCCTGCGTGCACGCGTGACGCGCCGGTCTCAGCCGGCGGTCACCAGTTCGACGAGTTGCTTGGTGACCTGTTGCGGCCGCTCTTCGTGCACGAAGTGCCCCGCGCCCTCGACCTGCTGATAGGTCATGTGATCGGCCCAATGATCACTCGCCGCCATCAGGTGATCGAGGATGTACGGGTCGTCGTGGCCGCGTAACGCGAGCACCGGGATGTGCAGACGCTTGTTCATCAGATCCATGAACCGCATTCCGTCGGGCCGGAACTGGGAGCGGAACGCCCACCGCTGGTATTCCAGGCTGCAGTGGGCGACATACGGGATCTGGATCGCCGACCGGTTGCGCCGGACGGCTTCGGCGAAGTCGTCGGTACCCTGCCACGTCGTCGACGCCCGTTCGCGGAAGTACTGCTCTACGAAGGCGCCGTCGCCGCGGGTCAGGTGGCGTTCACCCGTCCGCGGCAGCTGATTGCGCAGGAATCCGCCGAGAAAGGCGGACCGTTGCCCGCCGTTGCGGAGCACCTCGCGCCGCAGGGCGCGCGGATGCGGAGACGCGATGACCGCGATCCGGTTCACCACCCGCGGGTGCAGGGTGGCGGTGGCCCAGCAGACCAGACCCCCGTCGGCATGCCCGACGAGGGTCGCGTCGGTATGCCCGAGCGCACGGATCAGGCCGTTCGTGTCGCCGGCCAGCGTCCAGCCGTCGTAGCCCCGTGGCGGTTTGTCGCTGTCGCCGTACCCTCGCAGATCCACCGCCACCGCGCGGACGCCGGCGTCGCTGAGCGCACCGATCTGATGCCGCCAGCTCCACCAGAACTCGCCGAAACCGTGCAGCAGCAGCACGAGCGGACGGTCGCCGAGCCACCCGCGGTCGGCCTCTACCGCATGAAATCGCAGCCCGTTGGCACGGACATCGAAATGACGCCAATCACCGGGTATCCGGACGCTCGACGGATCGGGCGGCCCCGCCAACGCTCACCCCCGCTCGGGGTCGTGGGCGTGTGGAATCTCCGGGTGCTCGGTGGTGGTGGGCGCCGCGACGGTCTCGGCTGCCGTGTCGGGCGAGTCGGTCCGGGTACTCGCCGCCGGGGGAGCCGAGGAGGTGTCGGCCTTCGTGGCCGGTGCAGGTGGGGCCGGGACTCCGGTCCGGGTGTAGGCCGGCACGGTCGAGGGGTGCTTGCCGGGGAGCACCGTCTGTACTTCCTTGACGCTCTCGATCGTCTTCTTCGGTCCCCGGACCTTGCGGAACAACAGGTAACCGACGAGCGCCATCACGACCGTGATGAGCACGAGCAGCAGGAAGACGATGAGGAACGCCAGCCAACGGGGCATCCAGTTGTCCAGCAGCTCCGCGAGGAAGAAGAAAAAGAAGAAGCTGGAGTACAGCGCCATCACACCGGCGGCGATCAGGAGGCCGGTGCCGGCACCGGCCTTCTTCGCCTCGACGACGAGTTCGGCCTTGGCCAGCGCGACCTCGGACCGGAAGAGCGTGGACACGCTCGCCGTGGCGTCCTTGACCAGGTTCCCGATGGTCGGTTCACCGTCGCGGCCGAGATTCGGATCCGACAACGGAATCGACGGGACCGATCCGGTGCCTCGTGTGGGCAGGCCGGGCTCGTTTCGGCTCACAGCATCCTCCGATCGCGGTGTCTCGAGTCATGTTGCCATGCCGCGTGCCATCTGGCGGATAGCGGGTGAGTCGAATCGGGTCGAGTGGGCGCTGTTTTCCGTCGAGTGGGCGCCGACTTTCGATGACTGGGTACGTCCGCGTGATGGCGGCGCCCACTCGACGGAAAACAGCGCCCACTCGACCTTCGTGGCGTGGGTTGGGTGGTGAGGCTTCCAGTCTTTGGCGAGCCTCTGTCTATACGGTTAGGCCTTGCGCTGCCGGATCGCCTCGAAGACCGACGGATCGACCAGGGTGGAGGTGTCACCGAGATCGCGGCCCTCGGCGACATCCTTGAGGAGGCGGCGCATGATCTTGCCCGAGCGGGTCTTGGGCAACTCGGGCACGACGTTGATCTCGCGGGGCTTGGCGATCGGCGAGATCTCGATGGAGACCTGTTCGCGCAACTCGGCGATGAGCGTGTCGCCCGTGTTCTCGATGCCTTCACGCAGGATGACGAACGCGACGATGCCCTGTCCGGTGGTCTCGTCGATGGCGCCGATGACGGCGGCTTCGGCGACCCCGGAGTGTCCGACGAGCGCCGATTCCACCTCGGCGGTGGAGATGCGGTGCCCCGACACGTTCATCACATCGTCGACACGGCCGAGCACCCAGAGGGCGTGGTCGTCGTCGTAGCGGGCGCCGTCACCGGCGAAGTACCAGCCCTGCTCGGCGAACCGGGACCAGTAGGTCTCCCTGAAACGCTCGTCGTCGCCCCAGATGCCGCGCAGCATCGCCGGCCACGGCTGATCGAGCACCAGGTAGCCCTGTTCACCGGCGCCGACCGGTTTGCCGTTGTCGTCGACGATGTTGGCGGAGATGCCGGGCAGCGGTGCCATCGCGGAGCCGGGTTTGGTGGCGGTGACGCCCGGCAACGGGGAGATCATGATGGCGCCGGTCTCGGTCTGCCACCAGGTGTCCACGATCGGAGCCTTGTTACCGCCGATGACCTCCCGGTACCACTTCCAGGCCTCGGGGTTGATCGGCTCACCGACGCTGCCGAGCAGCCGCAGCGAGGACAGATCGTGAGCGTCGGGGATCTCGCGGCCCCACTTCATGAAGGTGCGGATCAGGGTGGGGGCGATGTAGTAGATGGTGACGCCGTACTTCTCGATGACCTCGAAATGCCGGTGCTCGTTAGGCGAATTGGGGGTGCCCTCGTAGACGACCTCGGTGGCGCCGTTCGACAGCGGTCCGTAGACGAGGTACGAGTGGCCGGTCACCCAGCCGATGTCGGCGCCGCACCAGAAGACGTCGCGGCCTTCCTTGTGGTCGAAGACGTAGTGGAACGTGTAGCTGGCCTGGGTCAGGTAGCCGCCCGAGGAATGCACGATGCCCTTCGGCTTGCCGGTCGTGCCCGACGTGTAGAGCAGGAACAGCGGGTGCTCGGAGTCGAACGCCTCGGGTTCGTGGTTCGGGGACTGTTCGCCGACGGTGTCATCCCACCAGACGTCACGTCCGTCGACCCACGGCAGATTCGGGTCGTGGTTGGTGCGGCGCACCACCAGCACCTTCTCCACCGATTCCGCGGCGTCGTCGCCGGTGCCCAGGGCTTCGTCGACGGCGGTCTTGAGCGGGGCGGGCTTGCCGCGGCGGTACTGCCCGTCGGTGGTGATGACGAGTTTGGCCGAGGCGTCGTCGACGCGGGAGCGCAGGGCCCCGGCCGAGAAGCCGGCGAAGACGACGGAATGCGTGAGGCCGAGCCGCGCGCAGGCGAGCATCGAGATCAGGGCCTCGGGCACCATCGGCATGTAGATGGCGACGCGGTCGCCCGCGGTCAGGCCGATCGCGGAGAAGTAGTTCGCAGCCTTGGACACCTCGTCCTTGAGTTGGGCGTAGGTGATGTCGCGGGAGTCGCCCGGTTCGCCGACCCAGTGGATGGCCACCCGGTCACCCTTGCCGGCCGCGACGTGGCGGTCGACGCAGTTGTAGGCGACATTGATCTTGCCCCCGACGAACCACTTGGCGAACGGGGCGTCCGACCAGTCGAGGACCTGGTCGAAATCGGTCGCCCAATCCAGGCGGCGGGCCTGCTCGGCCCAGAACTCGAGACGGTCCGCGTCCGCCCGATCGTAGAGTTCCGCGCCGGCGTTGGCCTGATCGGCGAACTCCTTCGACGGCGGATAACCCTCGGCTGCGGACGACGTGGTGGCGGGAGACATCGGTGACGGAGACATCGTTGGCGTGGGGCCTTTCGCGTTCGATGGACAGACGGCAGTGACGAGCATTGATGCCGGGTTCTCATTGTGAGGGTAGTCACGTTGGAACCCCGTTGCAGGTACCTGTCCGGCCATCGACCGCGTATGCGCGGTGAGTGGTCGGCAGCGCGCGACGAGTGGTGTCGGTGGTGGTGTCTATCGTGTGAAGTCGTGACCTCCCGAGACCCCTCCGATCCGTTGGCGCCGCTGCTGGAGCTGCCCGGGGTCGCCGCCGCGGCCGAGCGGGCGCGCGATGCCCTTGGCGCGGTCCACCGGCATCCGACCAATCTGCGCGGCTGGGACAAGACCGCGACGGAGGCCTCGTGGCGGGCCGGTCGGTCGTCGGCGGCCATCGACGGGGGCAGCGTCGAACTGCGCCGCGACGGTGATTTCGACGATCCGGTCCTCGCGGGTGCGATGCGCGTGGCCCAGGCGCTCGACGGCGATTCGCTCGAGCAGATGACGGCGGTGTTCCGGCGCGCACCCGCCCAGGCCTTCGCCCGACTGCACATGCTCGCGGCCGCCGATCTGGTGACAGACCGCGACGACCTCGGCCGGCCGAGATCGTCGCCGGAGGTGGCCGAGCGACTCGACCTGCTCGGGCAGTTGATCACCGGCGCCACCTCGGCACCGGCTCCGGTACTCGCTGCCGTGGTGCACGGCGAACTGTTGGGGCTGGTTGCATTCCCGACGGCCAACGGCGTGGTCGCACGGGCCGCGTCCCGGCTGGTGTGTACCTCGAGTGGATTGGACCCGCACAACCTGGGTGTGCCCGAGGTGACGTGGTTGCGCCGAGTCGACGAGTACCGTGCGCTGTCCACACGTTTCGCCGCCGGCGACGCGAAGGGAATCGGCGAGTGGATCGTGCTCTGCTGCGAGGCGCTGGAGTCGGGAGCCGGCGAGGCACGCTCGATCGCGGACGCCGCGCGAGCGGGATGACTTGCACGACAAGGAGATAACGCACTGCGGGCGGCCACCTCGACCGACATCATCGGTCAGGGTTGCCGCCCGCGAAGCACGGACTCAAGTTACCAAGCGTGCTTGGTGGGTTGTGGGATCGCCTCGGCGAGGGACCGTCCGCTGACTCGGCCTCCCCAGTGGTTGCGCCGGACGGAATGCTGGTGCCGTGCAATCGAATCGAGCGTTGGTTGGGATCGATTCGTTCTGTCTGGCGCATCAGATGGTGCGTCGTTGACCAGATCGATTCGTCCGGCTCGACGGGAACTCCTCATGTTCCCTACCGGAGTTCCGTGAACTCCGTTGACGGCCCGCTGTTCCGGTTCACTGGTTTGTATCCGTGCCAACTGCGATATCGCAGGCGCACAACACTTTTGCCTCTATGCGGCGTGCTCCGCGTGGGTGCTTGCCGCCCGTGCTTGGGAAGTGCTCGGCGTGGGGGTCCGCTCCTTCTCTTCCGGTTCGGACTTGGCCTTCCGAGATTCCGTACCCCTTTTGTACACCGTGACCGCAGTCACATCAAGGGTCTTTCGGACCAATATCGAGTGGTGATGTTCGGACCGGGCCGGTGCGCGAACAAACACCCGGCTATCGGCGGAAGTGGTTCTGCCGTACCGAAATCGAGCGCAGGACGAGCGCACTGGCCGCGGCGACTCCCACGCCGACCGCGATCGCGATGGCCATGCGCACCGACGGTGTGGGGATGCGGCGGCGCAATGGCACGGGCCGATTGAAGCCCAGGATCGGCCAGCCGGCATCGGCGGCGTGGCGGCGCAGCTGTCGGTCGGGGTTCACTGCCACCGGATGTCCCACCGCGGCGAGCATGGGCAGATCGGAGATCGAGTCGGAGTAGGCGTGACTCGCGGCGAGGTCGTAGCCGAGCCGTTCGGCGAGAGCGACCATGGCGGCGGCCTTGTTCTCTCCGTAGCAATAGAAGTCGAGCTCTCCGGTGTAGTGCCCGTCCACCACCTGCATGTCGCTCGCCTCGACGTGGTCGACCCCGAGCAGCGCCCCGATGGGTTCGACCATCTCGCGTCCCGACGCCGAGATCAGGACGATGGCATGGCCGCGCTCCCGATGGGAGGCGATGAGTTCGGCGGCCTCGGCGAACACGAGAGGGTTGACGACGTCGTGCAGGGTCTCGTCGACGATCTCGCGGACCTGTTCCACATCCCAGCCCCGGCACATGCTGGTGACGTGCCGGCGGAGGTTCTCGACCTGATCGTGGTCGGCGGCGGTCACCAGGAACATGAACTGGGCGTAGCTGGACTTGAGGACCGTGCGCCGATTGATCAGTCCCTCGTCGAAGAACGGACGCGAGAAGGCGAGTGCGCTGGACTTGGCGATGACCGTTTTGTCGAGATCGAAGAACGCGGCGACCCGCGTCGTCGAATCACTGGCGGACTCCGGTTGATCCGAGTCGGATGCGGTCCCCTCGATGTCGGTCATCGGCCTCAGCCTACGTCCTCCGGTGGCCCGTGTGACAGTCCCTGATGCAACGGCATTGCAGCGTGAATGCCCAGGCAGCGATATGAAAACGTGATCTGGGGTGGGTGTTTGTTGTAGTTGCAATGATCAGAGCCCCGTGTGTATAGTCGGCTCAACCGGTTAATAACCGGTGCCTTTCAGCCCGACCCCCCGGGGCTGAAACGCGATGACCCCGGCCTCCTCCCCCCCTGGCCGGGGTCGTCCTCTTTCTGGGCCCGATTTCTCCTTCTTCCCCTCGCCGTCGGCTCTTCCGGAGCCGTACTCGATGCTGCGCGTGCGACACCATGGACACCCGACCAAGCACTTGCTAGGTTCAGGGTCGAGCAGGGGGAGGAATCAATGATGTTCCAGCATCGGCGTGTTCGGGCTCGGATGGCACTGGTGGCTGCTGCCATCGTCGTCGTCATCGGCGGGGTGGTGAGTCTCGGGACCGGGCGGGCCCCGGCGGCGCCGCTGCCCGAGACCTACAGCTTCCTCTCCGGTATCCCGGCAGAGCTCGCGCATCCGGGCGGCTCACTGCCGGGCTCCAACGATCTCTCCTGCCGGCCGAGCGCCGCCCACCCGCGCCCGGTCGTCCTGGTGCACGGCACGGGCGGATCCCGGCAGACCAACTGGGGTGCCTATGTCGCCACCCTCGCCAACCGCGGCTACTGCGTCTTCGCGCCGACCTACGGCGCACTGCCGGGGGCGCCCTGGCCCGTGTCCGCAATCGGCGGGATGGGCCGGATCGAGGACAGTGCCGCGCAGCTGTCCCGGTTCGTCGACCGCGTCCTCGCGGCGACCGGCGCGCAGTCCGTCGACATCGTCGGGCATTCGCAGGGCACCTACATGCCGACCTACTACGTCAAGTACCTCGGTGGTGCGAAGAAGGTCACCAACTATGTCTCGCTGGCCCCGCTCTGGCGCGGCACCTTCGTGGACTCACCGATCACCCCGATCACGCAGCGGGTGCTCGGCGACGCCGGTCTCCCGCTGTGCGGGGCCTGCTCGCAGATGCTCGCCGGGAGCGAGATGAACCGGGCCATCTGGCGCGGCGGAAGCCCGTACGTCAAGGGCATCCGCTACACCAACATCTCCACTCGGTACGACGAACTGGTGCTGCCGTACACGAGCGGGCAGGTTCCCGGGCGTCCCGGTGACCAGGTGCGCAACATCGTCGTGCAAGACGGGTGCCCGATCGACTACAGCGAACATGCGGCGCTCGCCGGTTCGCGACGGGCGGCGTACATGGTCCTCAATGCGCTCGACCCGGCCCATCCCGTGCGGGTGCCGTGCGAGTTCGTGCCGCCGATCACCGGGTGACACCTTGTCCACAGACTGACCGCATTCCACAGATTCCCCGTCTCGTGCACCGCGGGTCGTCGCGGTGTGCGACGAAGGGGTGACCATCGGATCCATGACCGATGAGCTCCTCGCCCTGGTCCATCCCGACCTTCGCGACGCACTCGCGCGCTGCGCTGCGGCCGCCGGGTACCGCATGGTGGTGTCCGACCCCGCCGACTGTCGGCGCGAGTGGCTCCGCGCGGCCGCGGTGGCGGTCGATCCGGACGCGGTCGCCGATCTGGCGGTACTGCATCCGCCGCGACGCGACCGGCTCATCGTGGTCAGCGCCACCGAACCCCGGCCCGACACCTGGCGACTCGCACTCGGCCTCGGCGCCCATGATGCGTTCGGTCTCCCCGCCGACGAAACCGCACTCGTCGGCACCTTGACCGGCATGCGTGCACCGCGGCGGCGCCCGGGCGGCGCGGTGGGGATCATCGGTGGGCACGGCGGCGCGGGCGCGACCACCTTGGCGGCGGCCGTGGCGCTGGTCGGCGTCGACGATGCCCGGCGGGTGCTGCTGCTCGACATCGACGACCTCGGTGCCGGCATCGACCTGGTCCTCGGCATCGAGACGCAGCCGGGACTCCGGTGGCAGGATCTGTCGATCCGGGGCGGGACCGTGCGGGGTCAGACACTGCACGACGCGCTGCCCAAGGTGGCCGACCGGCTGTCGGTGCTGGCACCGCGCCGGGATGTGCACAGCGCGGTGACACCCGAGGCGATCCGGGCGGCGATGGATGCCGGCCGTGCCGAGGGTGACACCGTCGTCGTCGACCTGCCACGCGGCGACACCCAGGCCGTGCGCGAGGTGATCGAATCCGTCGACCTCGTGGTCGTGGTGACGACCGCGACCGTCCACGGAGTGGCATCCTCGAGAGCCGTCGCCGGGCGTGTGTGTGGCGCCGACGTCCCGACCGAGGTGGTGGTGCGGGGGCCCGCACCCGGCGGCTTGCGCGGCGCCGACGTCGCCACCGCCATCGGACTGCCGCTGCTGACGGCGTATCGGTCCGATCCGTCACTACCCGGGCGGCTGGAATCGGGCCGTCTGCGGCTGCGCCCACGACAGGGCCTCACACGAGCGGCCGACGTCGTCTGCCGTCGGATCTTCGCGGCGCAGCAGGTCGCCGCATGACCACAGCCCACCGCCACCTGCTCGATCGCGTCCGGGACCGGCTGGCGGCCGATGCCGCCGAACCCACCGCCGAGGTGATCGCCGACGCCATTCGCGCCGAATCGGGCGGGGTGCTGGGAGACACGGATCTGCTTGCCGCACTGCGGTTCCTGCAGACCGAGCTGATCGGCGCCGGACGGCTCGAGCATCTGCTGGCCGAACCCGACGTCGCCGACATCCTCGTCGTCGGTGCCGATCATGTCTGGGTGGATCGGGGGCGCGGTCTGCAACGCACGTCGATCACCTTCGACGACGACGATTCGGTCCGGCGGCTCGCCACACGACTCGCGCTCGGCGCGGGGAAGCGCCTCGACGACGCCCAGCCCTGGGTGGACGGACAACTGGCCGATGTCGGCCGCAACGGGTATGCGGTCCGGTTGCACGCGGTGATACCTCCGGTGGCCGCAGACGGCACGTGTATCTCGCTGCGTGTGTTGCGCACGGCCACCCGGGATTTCGACGATCTGGTCGCGCTGGGAGCGATCCCGGACGAGGTGGTCGGGTTGCTGACGGCGCTGCTCGCGGCGCGGCTCGCGTTCCTCGTCGTCGGCAACACCGGCTCCGGCAAGACCACGCTGCTCGCGGCGCTCATCGGCGCGATGCACCCGGCCGAGCGCATTCTCTGTGTGGAGGACGCCGCAGAACTCGACCCGCCGCATCCGCACGTCGTCCGACTCGTCGCGCGTACCGCCAATGTCGAAGGGGCGGGCGAGGTTCCGGTCCGGGCCCTGGTGCGGCAGGCATTGCGGATGCGGCCCGACCGCATCATCGTCGGCGAGGTCCGTGGTGCCGAGGTCATCGATCTCCTCACCGCGCTCAACACCGGTCACGACGGCTCGGCCGGCACACTGCACGCGAACTCGTCGGCCGAGGTCCCCGCCCGGATGGAGGCGTTGGCCGCGCTCGGGGGGATGGACCGGGCTGCCCTGCACAGTCAGCTCGCTGCGGCCTGCCATGTGGTGCTAGCGGTTTCGCGATCGCCGGATGGTGTGCGCGGGCTGACCGAGATCGGGGTGGTCGAGCGTGGGGCCGATGCGCTGGTGACGATTCGTCCGGTGTGGACCCGGACGGGTGGGTTCACCGGTGCGCTCGCCGACTTCGAACGGTTGTGTGCCTCGCGGACGGCGGCGCGATGAGCCTGGTACTGCTGGCGTGTGCGGTCGGTGTCCTGTGGTGGCCGGCCACGCGCGCAGAGCATCGCCTGCGATCGCTCCAGGCCACGTCGAGCCGACACCGGGGTGTCTCCGGATGGCCCGTGGCGATCTCCATCCCGATTGTCACGCTGGTGGTTTCGGGTATCGCTCCGGCCGTGGTGGCCGCTGTGGCGGTCGGCCTGATGGTGCGTCGGCGGCGCCGTCGGCTGACCGAGAGGGCGCTGGAGGCCGAAGCGGCTGCCCTCGTGTCGGGCTTGTCGGTGATGATCGCCGAACTGTCGGTGGGTGCACCGCCGGTCCGGGCCTGCTCGTCGGCGGCTGCCGAGTTGAGGGACTCGGCTCTCGAGAATCATTCTGTGGCAGAGTATCTGGCCTCGATGGCGGCACGCGCGGAACTCGGTGGGCAGATCGGGAGCGGCGGCGACTCCGGGCAGGCCCGCGACCGGGTGGCGCGCGCGTGGGAACTCGCGGATCGGCACGGGCTGCCTCTCGTCGATCTGCTCGAGGCGGTGCGCGCGGATCTTCATGCCCGGCGTCGGTTCGCCGACCGGACACGCGCGTCCCTCGCCGGACCTCGGGCGACGGCCGCGGTACTGGCCGGTCTGCCGCTGCTGGGCATCGTCCTGGGCCAGCTGATGGGAGCGCATCCGATCGCGGTACTGCTCGGCGGAGGGTGGGGCGGCATGCTTCTGATCGTCGGAACATTCTTGACCGCAACGGGTTTGCTGTGGTCGGACCGGATCGTCGATCGCGCGGTCGCGGTGTGACGGTCTCGCCGATGATGCTGGCGGCGCTGGCGGGTGCACTGTGGGTGTGGCCGTCGTCGCGATGGTCGCTGCATCGGGTGATCGCGATGCCGTCGGCGCGGTCCGGCGTGCGCCACCGGCTGTGGCCTCGCGCCGCCCGCGACGACCACTTCGCCACGGCCGCCACCATCGACCTCTTCGCGGTGTGCCTGCGCGCCGGGCTGCCCACGCCGACCGCACTGGTCATCGCCGCCGCGTCGGCGCCGTCGCCATTGGCCGAGCGTCTCAGCCGGACGGCCGAACTGCTGGAACTCGGGGCGGACGCCGAGCAGGCCTGGGGTCCGTCCGTCGGCACCGTATCGGGGGAATCCGGTTTGGCGGCAGAGACGTTCGAGCGGATGTCCGCACTTTCCCGCCGGTCGGCTCGTGCCGGATCGGTGGTGTCGGACGGCCTGGTCGAACTCGCCGAGCAGACCCGGCGCCGCGCGCACGACGCCGCCACCGCGGCCGCCGAACGTGCCGGCGTCGCGATCAGCGGGCCGCTCGGGCTCTCCTTCCTGCCCGCGTTCGTGTGCCTCGGGATCGTGCCCGTCGTGGTGGGACTCGCGGGCGGCATCCTCGGGTGAACCGGGGCGCATTCCGATGGAGCCGATCGGGGAGTTCGTGCGTCTAATCAGTACAAGGCGCACAGGGTGCCTGAGGAGGTTGAACATCGTGCAGCACAACCCTTTCCGTACACGTTTCGCAACCCTCGGCGACGGGGTCCGGCGGTTGATCGCCGACGACGAGGGCATGTCGACGGCCGAATACGCCATCGGCACCATCGCGGCGGCCGCCTTCGGCGCGATTCTGTACACCGTCGTGTCGGGGGACAACGTCGTCAGTGCGCTCACCGGAATCATCACCAAGGCGCTGAACACGTCGGTGAACTGACGGTGGGCAGAGTCCGTAAGCGATTGTCGCCGTTCCGCATCTGGTGCGACGATCGCGGCATGGTGACCGTCGAGGCCGCCTACGCGATAGCGGCGGTCGTCGCGGTGGTGGTCCTCGGCGTCGGTGCGGTGATCGGGGTGACCACGCAGATCCGCTGCACCGACGCGGCACGGGAGATCGCCCGCCTGACGGCGGCCGGCGACGCACGCGCCCGTGACGCCGGCGTCCGCATCGCCGGACCGGACGCGCGGATTCTCGTCGCCGACGACGGGTCTCGCGTCACGGTGGACGTACGGGCGTCGATGCCCGTGTTGCCGACCGTCGAGTTGTCGGCGCATGCCGTCGCGATCAAGGAGCCCTCGGCGCCATGACGGTGTGGCGAGACGATCGGGGCGTCGCGACGGTCCTCGGGGCATTCGCGATCGCGGCGCTCATGGCGGCCATCGTCGCGGGGCTGTATCTCGGCGCCGCCGTCCTCGCCCGACATCGGGCCCAGTCGGCCGCCGATCTCGCCGCCCTCGCCGCGGCGATGCGCCATGTCGACGGGGCGGCGGACCCGTGCGCCACGGCTCGGGCGGTGGCCGCCGAACAACGGACCGGCGCGGAGCTCGTCAGCTGCGGGGCGGTCGGTGCGGACGTGGTGGTTCGCGCCGGAGTCCGCGTGGCGCTCGGTCCCTTCGGGTTGCGGCAGGCCGTGGCCTCAGCGCGCGCCGGGCCGGTCGATTGACTCCCGGCCGACGAGCCCGAGGACCGCGAGCGCACCCGGCTTGTCGAGCGGGTCGTTCCCGTTGCCGCACTTCGGGGATTGCACGCACGATGGGCAGCCGCTGTCACAGCGGCAGCTCGAGATCGCGTCGCGGGTGGCCGTCATCCAGATCTCGAAAGCGGCGAAGCCCCGATCGGCGAAACCCGCGCCACCCATGTGGCCGTCGTAGACGAAGACCGTCGGCAGTCCGGTGTCGGGATGCATGTTGGTCGACAGCCCGCCGATGTCCCAGCGGTCGCAGGACGCCACCAGGCCCAGCATGCCGATCGCCGCGTGCTCGGCGGCGTGCAGCGCCCCCGGGACGAGACCGGCCGTCACGCCGACCGCATCGAGCGCCTCGGGCGGCACCGTGTACATCACCGCACGGGTGCTCAGCGTCTGCCGCGGCATGTCGAGCTCCACCGCGTCGAGAACCTCGCCGGTGAGCAGGGTGCGCAGGTAGCCGATCACCTGGTGCGTGACGTCGACGTCGACAAGTGCCACCGCCATGGCGCCGCACTCGCGGCGCTCCACGACCTCGGTGATGGTGATGTCGGTGATCTCGCGGGCCGACGTGGTCCAGTCCGGTTCCTCCGGATGTGCGAGGGCAAGACCGTCGGTGAGGTCGAGCTCGTCGACGACATAGGACTCGCCCTGGTGGATGTGCAGCGCGCCGGGATGCACCGTCGACGGTGCCCGACCGCTGTCGACGGTACCCAGCAACCGCGACGACGTGCTGTCGACGATGAGGACCTGACCGCCGATGCCGCCGCGGATGTCGATGTCGGCGTGCGGGTCGAGTCCGGCGGCCACGTACCAGCCCGCCTTGCGGTGCTTGAGTTTTCCGTCCGCGGCCAACTCGGCGACCGCATCGACGGCGCCCCAGGCCTCGATCTCGCTGTCGCGCAGGGGCAGTTCGGTTGCCGCGCAGAGCAGATGCGGTGCGAGGATGTGCGGGTTGGTGGGGTCGGTGACCGTCGTCTCGATCGGGCGCGACAGCAACGCCTCGGGGTGGTGCACGAGATAGGTGTCGAGCGGGTCGTCGCGCGCGACGAGCACCACGAGGGAATCGCCCGATGTGCGTTGACGTCCCGCGCGCCCGGCCTGTTGCCAGAACGACGCGACGGTCCCGGGATAGCCACCGACGATCACCGCGTCGAGGCCACTGATGTCGACGCCGAGTTCGAGGGCGTTGGTGGTGGCGACACCGACCAGGTCGCCGTCGGTGATGGCCTGCTCGAGTCGCCGCCGGTCGTCGGCGAGATAGCCGGCGCGGTAGGCGGCGACCTTGCCGACCAGTTCGGGCGCGGTCTGCGACAGCAGATGTCGAGCCTGTCGGGCGGTCACCTCGACGCCGCGCCGGCTGCGGCCGAAGCACAGGGTGCGCGCACCCTCGACGACGAAATCGGCCAGCAGTCGGGCCGATTCGGCACCCGCCGAGCGACGCACCGGTGCTCCGTTCTCGCCCGTGACGGCCGGGAGAAAACCCGGCTCCCAGAGGGCGATGGTCCGTTCGCCCCGGGGCGAACCGTCTTCGGTGACCTCGACCGCGGTTTCACCGATCAGCCGGGTCAGCGCGGCCGCCGGTTCGGCCATCGTCGCACTGGCGCCGATCACGACCGGATCGGCACCGGCAGACCGTGCGATCCGCAACAGGCGACGCAATACAAGTGCGGTATGCGACCCGAACACGCCTCGATAGTGGTGGAATTCGTCGACGACGATGTATCGCAGGTGCCGGAAGAAGTGCCGCCACCGCGCGTGCCCCGACAGGATGCCGATGTGCAGCATGTCGGGGTTGGTGAAGATCCACCGGGAGTGCGCGCGGGCCCACTGCCGGATCTCCGGATCGGTGTCGCCGTCGTAGGCGCAAGGTTGCAGATGTGTGAACAACGGACGACCGCGTGGTGTCGGGCCCGGTGCCGTGAGTAGTGAAGTCACCGAACGGATCTGGTCGGCGCCGAGCGCCTTGGTCGGTGAAAGATACAACGCCGTCGAATTCGGATCGTTCATCATCGAGGTCAGAATGGGTAACTGGTACGCCAATGACTTTCCCGAGGCCGTACCGGTGCACAGTGCGACGTGATTTCCGCGAAAAGCGTGATCGGCGGAGAGCGTTTGGTGAATCCAGGGTTTCTCGATTCCGGATTCACGGTAGAGAGCCAACAGATCTGGTGGCACCCATTCCGGCCAGTCGGCGAAAGATGCTGGCCGAGAGGTGATTACCGAGAGGTGGGTGAGCGAGTCGGCGGCATTGTCGGTGCCGGCCAGGCTGCGGGCGAGGAGTTCGGAGCCAAACGATGTGTGTCTCTGCATTGGTGCTTACTCAACGATCGACGGCGCTCGCCGATGTGGACTTTGATGGTACTGCCGGACCCCGACACGCCGCGATTCACCAGGTTTTTGTGCACTTTGGTTGGGGCGACTATCGCATGTGGCGCGGACATGGTTGACTAGTGGCGGTCGCAGCTTTCGTGAGACTCCGGAGAGACCCGGTCGTCAGGCGAGATCGTGTTGTGGCCGTGGTACTGAAGCTGGTTTGCGGGTTCTCCGCGGGGTCCATCGAGGTATGGCGGTCGGAACCGACCACGACACGAGACCATCGTGTCGCGTCAGTTGGAATGTATGAAAAGGAATGCAGTAATGGCACAGGGAACTGTGAAGTGGTTCAACGCGGAAAAGGGCTTCGGCTTCATCGCGCCTGACGAGGGGTCCGATGACGTGTTCGTCCACTACTCCGAGATCCAGGGCTCGGGCTTCCGCACCCTCGAGGAGAACCAGCGCGTCGAGTTCGAGGTGGGACAGGGCACCAAGGGTCCGCAGGCCACCGGCGTCCGCGCCGTCTAAGGAGTAATCACTCCCAACAAGCTGCACAGCGAGCTTGAGCAACGCCGCTCCCGGTCACCGCATGGTGGCCGGGAGCGGTGCATTTACGCCGTGGCCCGCGTGCCGCATGCCCCGACTGTGGACTCTGGACGCAGTAATGTCGGGGTGTGGGCCAGTTGTCGTTCTTCTCGGCGCAGATCGACCGACCGGCGTACGACGATCTCGCCGGATTGATGGCTGCGCATGGCCATGCGGTCCGCTCCGAGACCGGTACGCGGGTCTCAATTGTCGTGGCCGAAGATTGGCGCGCACGGGCTCTCGTCGCGGAGATCGCCGAGACGGGCGCTGATGCGGAGGTGTCGACCACCGACGAGGGCAGCCCGATCGCCCGCACCGTGCACACCCACGATCTCGACGAGCTGCACCGCCGCTGGTCGGCGGGAGCGGTCAAGGCGATGCCCGCCGGCTGGGTGCCGACGCCTCGCGCGCTGCGACTGTGGACCATCGCCGCGGGCGATCGGGAGGGCGATCGATATCTCCTCGGCCTCGATCCGCACGCCCCCGAGACCCATGCGGCGCTCGCGACGGCACTCATGCGGGTGGGGATCGCCCCGACGCTTGTCGGGACCCGCGGTCAGTCGCCCGCCCTGCGTATCGCCGGCAAGCGCCGACTGACGCATCTCATCGAGTACGTCGGTGAACCACCCGCGAACGCCGAGGCGCTCGCACACTGGCCGATCGTCGCGGGGTTCTGAGTGGTCGCGGGCTTCTGAGCGGTTGCCCTCCGCACAAACCTGGACGTTTGACCAGTCCCGACGTCACCGGTGCGGCATACTGCAGCGTCATGGGAACAAGGGAGCCCGGTACGCTCGGCATCCGCAGTCGCGGGATGTGTCGCAACACCCACGTCGTGGAGTCGGCAACGTGACCCAGGCGCAGCGGCTCTGACCTGCGCTGATGCCCTCCGCCGTGGCCATCGCCGACCGGCGGCGAATAATCTGCGCGGAATACGGATGTGCAAACAGCCCTATATATAAGGTACAAACCTCAACGAGTAGCTCAATGAGCAGCGAAGCGACGTAAGGACGCCCGGTGGCCGAGACCAGCACCGCCACTCCCAGGACTGGGAGCCCGACCCGACGACTGGTGATCGTCGAGTCCCCGACCAAGGCCCGCAAGATCGCGGGATACCTCGGGTCGAACTACGTGGTGGAATCCTCGCGCGGCCACATCCGCGACCTGCCGCGCGGCGCGGCCGACGTACCGGCCAAGTACAAGGGCGAACCGTGGGCGCGGCTCGGCGTGAACGTCGACGACAACTTCGAACCGCTCTACGTCGTGTCCCCGGACAAGAAGTCGACCGTCTCCGAGTTGAAGTCGTTGATGAAGGACGTCGACGAGCTCTATCTCGCCACCGACGGTGACCGTGAGGGTGAGGCCATCGCCTGGCATCTCCTGGAGACGCTCAAGCCCCGGATTCCGGTCAAGCGAATGGTGTTCCACGAGATCACCGAGCCGGCGATCCGTGCGGCCGCCGAGAATCCCCGCGACCTCGACATCGACCTCGTCGACGCCCAGGAAACGCGCCGCATCCTCGACCGCCTCTACGGCTACGAGGTGTCGCCCGTGCTGTGGAAGAAGGTCATGCCGAAGCTGTCGGCGGGCCGCGTGCAGTCGGTGGCGACACGGATCATCGTCGAGCGGGAACGCGAGCGGATGGCGTTCGTGTCCGCCGACTACTGGGACATCGCCGCCACGATGGATGCGGGCGACTCGGTCAAGCCGTCCACGTTCGGGGCGCGCCTCGTCTCGCTCGACGACGCCCGCGTCGCGACCGGACGTGACTTCGATGCCCGCGGTGGTCTCAAGAAGTCCGACGGTGTCGTGGTGCTCGACGGCGCCCGCGCGACCCGGCTGGCCGAGGCGCTGCAGAACGCCGACATGGCCGTCACGTCGGTGGAGGAGAAGCCCTACACCCGACGTCCGTACGCGCCGTTCATGACCTCGACGCTGCAGCAGGAGGCCGGCCGCAAGCTGCGCTTCTCGTCGGACCGCACCATGCGCATCGCGCAGCGGCTCTACGAGAACGGCTTCATCACCTACATGCGTACCGACTCGACGACGCTGTCCGAGTCGGCCATCAACGCCGCCCGCGCGCAGGCCCGCGAACTGTACGGCGGCGCGTTCGTGCATCCGACGCCGCGCCAGTACAACCGCAAGGTCAAGAACGCGCAGGAAGCGCACGAGGCGATCCGTCCGGCCGGGGAGAGCTTCCGTACCCCGGGTCAGGTGGCCGGTCAGCTCGAGGCCGACGAGTTCCGCCTGTACGAGCTGATCTGGCAGCGAACCGTCGCCTCCCAGATGGCCGACGCCAAGGGCACCACCATGAGCCTGCGCATCGCCGGCACCGCGTCGACGGGCGAGCGCGCCACCTTCGCGGCGTCGGGCCGGACCATCACCTTCCCCGGCTTCCTGTCGGCGTACGTGGAGACCGTCGACGAGCAGACCGGCGGCCAGGCCGACGACGAGGAGAACCGCCTCCCGCAGCTGACCGAGGGTCAGCGACTCACCGCCACCGACGTCACCGCGGACGGTCACTCCACCAACCCGCCCGCCCGCTACACCGAGGCGTCGCTGGTCAAGGTGCTCGAAGAACTCGGCATCGGCCGCCCGTCGACGTACGCGTCGATCATCGGCACGATCCAGGACCGCGGCTACGTGGTGAAGAAGGGCAACGCCCTCGTCCCGTCGTGGATCGCGTTCGCCGTCGTCGGGCTGATGGAGGCCTACTTCCAGAACCTCGTCGACTACGACTTCACCGCGTCCCTCGAGGACGACCTGGACCAGATCGCCAGTGGCCGCGAGAACCGCACGCGGTGGCTGACCGAGTTCTACTTCGGCGACGACGCGCCCAACGCCGAACACAACTCCGAGATCGCCGGCTCCGACATCGCCAAGCACGGCGGCCTCAAGCAGCTCGTCGGCGTGAACCTCGAGGAGATCGACGCACGCGAGGTCAACTCGATCCGCCTCTTCGACGACGAAGACGGCCGTCCCGTGTATGTCCGGGTGGGCCGGTACGGCCCCTATCTGGAGCGCAATGTCGCGTCGCCGGATGCCGAGCCGGACCTGCAGCGGGCCAATCTGCCCGCCGACATCACCCCCGACGAGCTCACCCTCTCGGTCGCGGAGAAGCTTTTCGCGACGCCGCAGGAAGGCCGTTCGCTCGGCCACGATCCGGCGACCGGACATGAGATCGTCGCCAAGGAGGGCCGCTTCGGTCCGTACGTGACCGAGATCCTGCCGTCCGACGACGACGGCGACGGTTCGGCCCCGGCGACCGTCTCGGCGGGCCCGACCCCGACCGACGGGGGTGCCGGCGCGAACGGTGCGGTGGTGCCGCTCGACGACGAACCCTCGGCTGGTGGCACGGCCACCAAGACGGCGAAGAAGACCGCGAAGAAGGCTGCCAACCCTTCGACAGGCTCAGGACGGCGGAAGACCGGTCCCAAGCCGCGCACCGGATCGCTGTTCAAGACCATGGACATCTCCACGGTCACCCTCGACGACGCGCTCAAGTTGCTGTCGCTGCCGCGGGTGGTCGGCGTCGATCCGGCTTCGAACGAGGAGATCACGGCGCAGAACGGGCGTTACGGTCCCTACCTCAAGAAGGGCACCGACTCGCGGTCGCTGACGAGCGAGGAGCAACTCTTCGACATCACGCTCGAGGAGGCGCTGAGGATCTACTCCGAGCCCAAGCGTCGCGGCCGGCAGGCCGCCGCACCCCCGCTGCGCGAACTGGGCAACGATTCCGTCAGCGAGAAGCCGATGGTCATCAAGGACGGACGCTTCGGCCCGTACGTGACCGACGGTGAGACCAACGCCAGCCTGCGCAAGGGCGACGAGGTCGCGACGATCACGCCGGAACGCGCGATGGAACTGCTCGCCGACCGTCGCGCGCGTGGCCCGGTCAAGAAGGCCGCCAAGAAGAAGGCGCCCGCGAAGAAGGCGGCGGCCAAGAAGACCGCGGCCAAGAAGACGGCGGCCAAGAAGACGGCGGCCAAGAAAACAACGGCGAAGAAGGCGGCACCGGAATCGGAGTAATCCCGTCGGCGGCTGAGATCAGCGCCGTGAGCGACCACCGGGGGGCATATCCCCTCGGACCGGGCTGACGGGGCCAATCTCAGCAGCCCGCCGGCGCGCGTCCGAACCGGATGCCCGGCTACTTCGCCACGGTGACCGGAATCGGGCTGGTGTCCACCGGGTCCACCCGCGGGCGGGCCAGCAGGGTCTCGATCCCGCGGCCGCGCAGCTCGACACCCTCGCCGATGTCCCAGTTCTCGGCTTCCTCCGGTGACGCCAGGAACACCGCACGGGCCGACCCGAGGACCCGGGTGGGCTCGTCCTTGGCGAGTTCGGTCAGCCGGGCCGCCTCGTTCACCGGGTCACCGATGACCGTGTACTCCAGCCGCTGCTCGGAGCCGATGTGTCCGGCGATCGCCTTGCCGGCGGAGACGCCGATGCCGATGTCGGTGTCGCCGAGCGTCCGGTACAGCTCGATGCGCAGTTCGCGTGCCGACGCCAGGGCCCGGCCGGCGAAGTCGTCGAGGTCCAGCGGCGCACCGAAGATCGCCAGGGCCGCGTCACCCTGGAACTTGTTGACGAACCCGCCGTGCCGGCCCACGACCGCCACCACGACCCGGAAGAACTCGTTGAGCAATTCGACGACCTCGCGTGGCGGCCGATTGACCGCGAGCCGTGTCGAGCCGACGATGTCGACGAACAGGACCCCGACGTAGCGTTCCTCGCCGCCGAGCTCGGTGCCCGTCTCGATCGCGCGGCGGGCGACGTCCTCGCCGACGTAGCGGCCGAACAGGTTGCGCAGCTGCTGCCGCTCCCGGAGATCGGCGACCATGTCGTTGAAGCCGGCCTGCAGCAGCCCGAGGTCGCTGCCGTCGTAGATCTTCACGGCGACGTTCAGGTCGCCGTCGCTGACCTTGCTCTGCGCACGACGCAGCTGCTTGATCGGGTCGTTGATGGCCGCGACCACGCGCACGATCGCGATGAGGCTGAACGCCAGCGCCGACGCCGACATCCACAGGATGGGACGCTGCAGCCCGGTGGCATCGGTGTCGATCCATCCGAGGCGCTGCATGGTGATCAACCCGATGATCACCGCGAGCGGCGCCACCACACTGATCACCCAGAACACCGCGATACGGGTGGTCACGCCGGGCGCGACGGCCGCATCGGGGTCGTTGGCCATCGCCGCGACGGTGATCGGCCGCAGGACCTTCTCGGCCTGCATGTAGGAGAGCACACAGGTCACCAGCGCACCGATCGCCGACGCCATCGCGACGATGAACGCGTCCTTGTGTGACACCGCGAAGTTGACGAGGGTGAACAGCACACCGCCGATGACCCACAGCGCCGCGTTCACGACGGTCAGCAGGTACGGCAGTTTCAGTGCGCGGCGACGGGCGGTCTCGTTGTCGAGCCGGGTCCGTCGCCGATGCCAGATGAGCACCGGTAGCGACAGTTGGATCGACGCGATGGCGCCGACCAGCATCGCGACCACCAGGTAGATCGCGAAGATCGCCTGGTTGAGTGCGGTGATCTCGTCGAACCGGATCGAATCCTCGAGTGGCATGCCGAACCGGAGGAACGCGAAGGTGAACAGGGCCCCGATGACGTTCGCGCGGAGCATGTCGAGGGCAAGGATCGGCCACGGGGTGTGCACCAGCCAACGACCCAGGTGCTGGGCCTTTGACCACCGGGACCGACGTTCAACCACACGTTCTAAAATAGCTGGCTGCTTGCAATTGTTAAACACGCGCGACATCCGGACATGTCTGATCTGCGCGTTAGTGTGTCGATGTGACGAATGTCTTCGAGCGCCTCATCGGTCAGTCGGCGGTGGCCGACGAGCTGCGCGCGGCGGCGTGGGCCGCGCGTGGTGTGTCCGCGCGACTCGATGAGGCCGACATGGGTTCGCTCAGTATGTTCTCGGACGGCTCGGCCGACACCGGCGCCGCCCCGGACGGACAGTCCCGGGCGGCCATGACCCACGCGTGGCTGTTCACCGGGCCGCCGGGCAGCGGCCGGTCGGTCGCCGCGACCTGTTTTGCCGCGGCCCTGCAGTGCCATTCCGACGACGAGGTCGGCTGCGGCGAATGCCGGGCATGCGTGACGGCGATGGCGCAGACGCATGCCGACATCCGGCACATCGTGCCGCAGGGGCTGAGCCTGTCGGTGGACTCGATGCGCGAGATCGTGCAGACGGCGTCCCGCCGGCCGGGGACCGGGCGCTGGCAGATCGTCATCGTCGAGGACGCCGATCGGCTCACCGAGCAGGCGGCCAACGCGTTGCTGAAGGTCGTCGAGGAACCGCCCTCGCGGACGGTGTTCCTGTTGTGCGCGCCGTCGGTGGATCCGGAGGACATCTCGGTGACCCTGCGGTCACGTTGTCGGCACGTCGCGCTGACCACCCCGTCGGTCGCCGACATCGAGCGGGTGCTCGTCGAGCGTGACGGTCTGTCAACCGAGGATGCGGCGTGGGCGGCGTCGGTGTGCGGCGGTCACATCGGCCGGGCCAAACGACTCGCGACCGATCCCGACGCCCGGGCACAACGCGAGAAGGCGCTCGGCCTGGCCCGTGCGGCGACCCGGGACGCCACCGCCTACGCGGCGGCCGAGGAACTGGTCCGCTCGGCCGAGGCTGCGGCCAAGGCGATCAGCGCCGAACTCGACGAGGCCGAGACCGAGGAGATGAAGACCGCGCTCGGCGCCGGCGGAACGGGTAAGGGCACCGCGCGGCCGCCGCGCGGCACCGCCGGTGCGCTCAAGGAACTCGAGCGCAAGCAGAAGTCCCGGGCCACCCGGGTCTCGCGTGACGTGCTCGACCGCGCGCTCGTCGATCTGGCGGCGCTGTTCCGCGACGCCCTCGTCGTCTCGGTCGGCGCGCAGGTCACCGCGATGCATCCCGACAAGGCCGGTGACCTCGTCGCACCGATGGCCGGGTTCGCGTCGTCGGAGCAGTTGCTGCGTTGCGTGGAAGCGGTACTCGAATGCCGCACCGCGCTGGACATGAACGTGAAACCGAAGTTCGCGGTCGATTCGATGGTTGCGACGATCGGGCTCGTGATGCGGGGCGAACCGGCGGGTATCTGACCGATCCGGCGATTGCAGGTTCGTCGCCGAGGGTTACGAGTCCTTAATCAGGCAGCAACAGCCGGGTCCTAACGTCGGCGATCATGAGTGCAGCGGAGCGGCCGCCGGGCACCGGCATCGACATCACGAATCTCACCAAGACCTTCACGACGCGTTCGGCGCGCGGCCGGCAGGCGGTGACCGCGCTCGACGACGTCACGATCGCCACGCCCGAAGGCTCGTTCCTCTCGCTGCTCGGACCGTCCGGCTGCGGCAAGTCCACCGTCCTGCGCATTCTCGCCGGACTCGAACAGCCGACATCCGGATCCGCACTGATGAACGGTCAATCGCCCGCCGAGCTGCAGCGCAACCACGAACTCGGCATCGCGTTCCAGGACTCGGCGCTGCTGCCGTGGCGCTCGGTGGAGTCGAACATCCGTCTGCCGTTGCAGGTAGGGCATCTACCCGCCGACGACGGGCTCGTCGCCGACCTCATCGACCTGGTCGGACTCACCGGATTCGAGAAGTCCAAGCCGGCGACGCTGTCCGGCGGCATGCGCCAGCGGGTGTCGATCGCGCGGGCGCTCGTCGTCAAACCCACCGCACTGTTGCTCGACGAACCGTTCGGCGCGCTCGACGACATGACGCGTCAGCGGCTGAACATCGAGCTGCTGCGGATCTGGACCGAGAAGCCCGCGACGACACTGATGGTCACCCACGGCATCGCCGAGGCGGTGTTCCTCTCCGACATCGTCGCGGTGATGAGTCCCCGGCCGGGCCGCGTGATCGAGATGCTGCCGATCGACCTGCCACGCCCGCGTGTGCCGGAGATGCTGCGCACCCCCGAGTTCCACGCCATCCACGATCATCTCTCCGGACTCCTGTTCGGCGGCAGGGCTTCCGGAGCATCTGTCGACGACGTCGCCGGGGCCGGGGTGCCGAGTGCCTGATCTCGCCGGCAGTCGATGGGTGGCCGGGCTGGCCGGCATCGTCGGAGTGATCGCGGTGTGGTGGATCGCCGGCGCGCTCCGATGGTTCGGCGGCACCATCCCCACGCCGGGCGCGGTGCTTTCCACGATCGCCGACACCGGGGCGTCGTTCTATGTCGAGAACTTCTCCACCACAGTCGAACTCGCCCTGCGCGGCTTCCTGTGGGGCAACGCCCTGGCCATCGTGCTGGCGATCCTGGTCGTGGTGATCCCGCCGATCGAGGGGCTGGCCACCCAACTCGCGATCATCTCCTACTGCACCCCGATCATCGCCGTGGCGCCGATCATCCAGGTGGCGTTCACCCAGGTGCAGACGATGATCGTGTTCCTCGCCGCGATCTCGGTGTTCTTCACCACCATGATCGGCACGCTCACCGGACTGCGGTCACCGCATCAGGGCAGCCTCGACCTGGTGCGGGTGTACGGCGGCGGCCGCATCGCCCAGTTGTGGCGGGTGCGGTCGGTGTCGGCGCTGCCGAACACGTTGGCCGCCATCAAGATCGCCGCGCCCGCAGCGGTGCTCGGCGCGGTGCTCGGCGAGTTCCTGGCCATGCCCGACAAGGGCGCGGGGCCGGCGATGATCGTCGCGCAGCAGCGCGGCGACATCCCGCAGGTGTGGGCCATCGCGCTGATCAGCGGGGCGATCGCCGGCATCGGCTATGCGGTCGTCGCGGTGATCGCGCAGTTCGCCACCCGCTGGGCCGCGGGCTCCGAGGTGTTCGCGTGACCGCCGGCGCGACCTGGAACATCGCGAAGTTCCTGGGTTCGCTGCTGGTTTCGTTCCTCTTGATCCTGGTGGTCTGGTGGCTGTTCCTGCTGGCCTTCCCCGACATCGGACCGATCATCGGGAAGACCCCGGCCGATGTGTTCGCCTACCTGTTCACCGCTCCGGATGCCGCGGCCAACCGGGCGGAGATCCTAGGCAACCTGCGGATCACATTGGTGGACGCGGCAATCGGGTTCGTGACGGGCATGGTCGCGGCGATCGTGGTGGCCGCGGTGTTCGTGATGTCGCGGCCGGCGGCACAGACCTTCATGCCGATCGCCATGCTGCTGCGCTCGGTGCCGCTGGTCGCGATGACCCCGCTGATCACCCTCGTCGTCGGGCGCGGCATCGGCGTGGTCGCCGTGATGGGCGGCATCGTGGTGTTCTTCCCGGCGCTCGTGATGATCATGACCGGATTGGCCGCTGCGCCACGGCAGATCAACGACGTCATCACCGTCTACGGCGGCACGCGGGTGACGTCGCTGCGGCAGGCGGCGCTCCCGTCGGCGGTGCCGTCGTTGTTCAGCGCGGCCAAGGTGTCGGTGCCGGGTGCGCTGGTCGGCGCGACCGTCGCCGAATGGCTGGGCACCAACAAGGGTTTGGGCGCGACCCTGCAGCAGGCGCTGCCCGCGGCGGCCTACAACGAGCTGTGGGCGTCGGTGCTGGTCATCACCGTCGCGTCGATTCTGCTGTACGCGATCGTGGGCGTCGTCGAATCGGTGGTTCTGGCGCAGATGGGTATGACCCCGAGATGAGTGTTCGGGTAGTGATCGAGAAGGTTCGATGAAAGGGTGAACAGGGTGGGAAAATCATTGGGTAACAGCACTTTTGATCGTCGGTCTTTCCTCCGGTATTCGATGATGGCCGGTGGTGCCGCGGGTGCGCTGGGCCTGAGCGGCGTCGTGGCCGCATGTAGCAGCGGTGGCGACTCGTCCTCGTCGGGTGCGTCGTCGACCAACCCCAAGGTGCAGCTGTCGTGGCAGAAGAACATCGAATTCGCCGGTGAATACTGGGCATTGGAGAAGGGCTACTACGACCAGGCCGGTGTCGGGACACCGGAGTTGATCACCGGCGGCGGCGCCGGCACCGGCGTGGAGACGGGCCTGACCTCGAACAAGGTGTGGATCGGCATGACCGCACCGCAGCTCACCGCACCGGTCATCCTGCAGGGTGCGCAGCTGAAAACCGTTGCGGCGACGTATCAGAAGAACCCGTTCTGCATCGTGTCGTCGGCGACGAAACCGATCACCAGCCCAGAGGAGATGAAGGGCAAGAAGATCGGGGTGCAGGCGTCCAACGAGAACGTCTTCAAGGCGCTGCTGACCGCCAACAACATGACCGAGGCCGACGTCCAGAAGATCACCGTCCAGTACGACCCGACGCCGCTGACCACCGGCGACGTCGACGGCTGGGTCAGCTATGTCACCAACGAGCCGATCACGTTGGCCGCCTCCGGTTTTCCCAACACCAACTTCCTCTTCGCGGACTTCAACCTGCCGCTGGTGGCCGAGACGCTGGTGGTCCGGCAGGAGACCATCGACAACGAGCGCGACAAGCTCAAGGCATTCCTCAAGGCCGACATCGCGGGCTGGTACGACGCCATCGCCGACCCGGCCGGATCGGCGAACCTGGCGGTCACCAAGTACGGCAAGGACCTCAAACTCGACGAGGCCGAACAGACCAAGGAGGCCACCGCGCAGAATGCGCTGATCGTGTCCGCGGACACGAAGGCCAACGGCATCCTGACGATGACCGACGCTCTCATCGCGGAGAACATGGTGGCGTTGGAGAAGGCCGGGTACACCCTGAAGCCCGAGCAGATCTTCGACCTGTCGTTGATCAAGGAGGTCTACCAGGAGAACCCGGACCTCAAGCGCCCCATCTGACCTGGACTGCTCTCAGGTCAGCGGCCCGGTCGGCAGCTTGGGCCGCACCAGTTTGCCGGTCGGGTTGCGGGGGAGTTCCTCCACGAGCACGACATCTCGGGGCACCTTGTAGCGCGCGAGATTCGAGCGGACATGGCTGCGGATGTCGTCGGGCTGCGGATCGGTGTCCGGCGCCGGCACGATGAATGCCCGCAGGCGGGTGCCGAACTCCTCGTCGTCGACGCCGATCACCGCCACGTCGGCGACATCGGGATGTTCGGCGAGGAGATTCTCCACCTCGAGCGGGTACACATTCTCACCGCCCGACACGATCATGTCGTCGTCGCGGCCGTCGATGAACAGCAGACCGTTCTCGTCGAACCGGGCCATGTCGCCGGTCGACATGTAGCCGTCGATGATCTGCTTGTTGCGCCCGTCGGTGTAGCCCTCGAACGGTGAACCGTTGCGCACGAACAGGCGGCCACGAATGTTGTTGCCGGTGATGCGCTGGTCGTTCTCATCGAAGAGCGCGAGGCGGCTGCTGACCGGTGCGCGCCCGACCGTTCCCGGCGCCAGGCGCAGTTCGTGCGGCTGGGCGATCGACGCGATCGCGACCTCGGTGGACCCGTACATGTTGTAGAGGACGTCACCGAAGGTGTCCTGCACGCGCTCGGACAGCGTGGGCGAGAGGGCCGAGCCGGCGATGACGATGATCTTCAGCGCGGACAGGTCGTATCGCCCGATGACCTCCGGGCCGAGCGCGAGGATCCGATGCAGCATCGTGGGCACCGCCACCAACGTCTCGGCGCGGTTCTCCGCGAGCGCCGCGAGTGTCTTCTCCGCGTTGAAGCGGCGCATCACGACGGAGCGGTTGCCCAGCGCCGTGCCGACGCCCCACACCGCGAAGCCGGTGGAGTGGAAGATGGGCGAGACGATGACCATCGTCCCGTCCTTCGGGATCGGGATGCGGTCGAGCAGCAGGGCGCTGGTGAACGGCGAGAACTTGGCCCGTTGGGCGCCCTTGGGCAGTCCGGTCGTCCCGCTGGTCAGGATCACCAGACCGGCGAACTCCTTCGGGGTCGGCGGGGCCGTGGTGTCGCCCGTCTTCACCACGTCCTCGACGGTGCGGACGCCGTCGGGCACCGGCCGGTCGCCGTCGGTGAAGGTGAGGTAGCGCGGCATGTCGGTGGGCAGGTCGGCGAGGACGTCGGTGAACTCCTCGTCGTAGAGCATGACCTGGACCTTCTCGCGTTCGGCCACCTCGGCGAACTGGGTCTTGCCGAAGCCCGTGTTCATCATGACGAGCCGCACCCCGGCGCGTCCGGCTGCGGCGAGCACGGTCACCAGTCCGCGATGGTCGCGGGCCAGCATGCCGATGACGCTGCCGGGTGTCAGACCGAGTCCCAGCAGCTCGTTGGCCAGCGCATTCACCGCCTGATCGAGCTCACCGAAGGTGAGGGTGCCGAGCTCGTCGGTGAGCGCGGGGGCATCGGGATGCTCCTCGGCACCGTGCTGGATGATCGCGGCCGGCGGGCCGACGGTCTTCGCGCGTTTGGACGCCGTCACCACCTGTTGCGGCTTGGTGAAGTCGAGAGCGCCGGCGCGGTGCAGCACGCGGACCGCTCCGATGGTGTCGGACAGTCCGTCGATGCGGTCGCGGATTGTTGGCATTGTCGGCTGGCCTCCGTTGTGGTCGCGCGGTGTGTCAGGCGCCACTGTAGACCATGAACTGACACGCGTTGTGTTCAGAATATGGCCCACGGTCCGGTGGGCGGGATTTCACCTCGCAGTCGCCGGTGACACCCCTCTGGGCATGTCTCCCAATTCCCGTTCCGGGTCTTGGCGGCTCGCCTACTCTGCGGAGCGGGCCGGGGCATCGCATCGGACGAGGAGGTCGGCATGGGCAAGCTCGACGGCAAGGTCGCATTCATCACGGGAGCCGCGCGCGGGCAGGGGCGTAGTCACGCGGTGAAGCTGGCGTCGGAGGGCGCCGACATCGTCGCGGTCGACATCTGCGCGCAGATCTCGTCGGTCGAGTACGCGATGGCCACCCCGGAGGACCTGGCCGAGACCGTGCGGCAGGTCGAGGCGTTGGATCGGCGGATCGTGGCGCGGCAGGCCGACGTGCGGGACCTCGACGCGCTCCGTGCGGTGGTCGCGGAGGGGGAGGCCGAGCTCGGGACGCTCGACATCATCCTGGCCAATGCCGGTATCGCTCCGGTGGGACTCGACGGCGAATACGTGGACCGATGGAAGGACGTCATCGACGTCAACCTCACCGGCGTCTTCCACACCGTGATGGCCGGCGTGCAGAGCCTGATCGACAAGCAGGCCGGATCGATCGTCATCACCAGTTCCACCCAGGGACTCAAGGGCACCGGCGGCGCGGGCGGGTCGAGCGTCGCCTACACCGCCGCCAAGCACGGGCTGGTCGGCATGATGCGGTCGTGGGCGAACTGGTTGTCGCCGATGAACATTCGCGTGAACACGGTGCACCCGACCGGCGTGGCAACCCCGATGATCCAGAATCCGGTGATGGAGCAGGTGTTCTCCGCGCTCGGACCCGACGTCGAACTCGACGCGGTCAAGAACCTGATGCCGGTGCAGTGGGTGGAACCCGTCGACATCTCCAACGCGATCGCGTTCCTGGTCTCCGACGACGCCCGCTACATCACCGGCGTCACCTTGCCCGTCGACGCCGGATTCAACGCTCGCTAAGGCTGTTTCGGTCGTCCGGCCTGCAGCGCGACCTCGAGGAGGTCGCGGGCGGGGCCGCGCAGCGTGATGTTCGGCGACCACACCGCCCGCAGCGGCCGCAGCATGCGCAGACCCTCGACGTCGACGCGGACAAGTCGGCCGGCGGTGATGTCGTCGTCGACCGACAGTCGCGAAAGCACTGCGGCGTCCGAAGAATTCAGCACCGAGGCGCGGATGGCGGTGACCGAACGCAGCTCGATCGACGGTTCGGCGGGTGTCTCTCCCGAATCCTGGAGGGCGGCTTCGTAGGTCACGCGCGTGCCCGAACCGGGTTCGCGCTGGATCAGCGCTGTCGAGGCCAGTTCGGTGACGGTGATGGTGGCGCGGGTGGCCCACGGGTGACCGGGCGAGACGACCACCACCAGTTCATCGCGCGCCACCACCGCGCTGTCGAGATCGCCGACGACGCCGGGACTTTCGATGAATCCGAGATCCGCCTCACCGGCCCGTACCGCGGCGATGACCTCCGACGAGTTCATCGGCCGCACCGAGATCTTCACCTTGCTGCGATGGGCGAGGGTGGTGATCCACATCGGAACCAGGTATTCCGCAACGGTTTTCGACGCCGCGACCACCAGCGTCGAATGGTGTGCGCCGACAAGCGCATCCACGCCCGCCATGAACTGGGCGCCCCGCTCGACGAGAGCGTTCGCCCACTCGAGCACCGCCATGCCGTTCGGCGTCACGTCGACGCCGCCGGCCGACCGGACGAAGATCTCCACACCGAGTTCCCGCTCGACGCCGCGGACCCGTGAACTCACCGCCTGCTGGCTGATGCCGAGGTCGCGCGCGGCCGCACCCATGCTGCCCAGCCGAGCCACCGTCACGACCACGTCCAGGGCGGTCAGATCGGGCAGGCGTTGTTGTACCACCTGCCGCGGTCAGGCGTTGGTGGGAGTGCCGCCGCCCTCGGTGTCGTCGGATGCCGGCTGGGTCGCCTCGATCTCGTCCGTCGCGTCGGTGTCGGCAGTGTCGTCGTCGTTGCGGAGCGGGTCGTAGCCGTCGACACCCTCGAGGACGGTCAGCTCCTGGTCGATCGCGGCGGACACGGCCTTCGCCTCTTCTTTGATCTTGTTGATGAAGTCCGACATCGTGTGCTCCTCGCCGCGTCGTCGATGGTTGCTTTCCACTATAGGGAGCACGGTGTTCCCGGAATCACTCCCGCCATATCTAGAATCAACGCTCTAATAGAGCGATAATTCAAATATGACCGAACGTCGGGCGCCGCAACGGGTCGCCGTGCGTCGCGAGCAGATCCTCGAAACCGCGCGGCGCTTGTTCGATGCCGAGGGCACCGCAGCGGTCAGTACCGCCCGGATCGCCCGCGAGGCCGACATCAGTCCCGGCAACCTCTACTACTGGTTCCCCGACAAGGCGGACATCATCCGCGCGCTATACGAACGGTGGAGTGCGGCGTCGGAGCCGCCTGTCGACGTGACCTGGGATGCGGCGGACATCCTGCGTGTGCTGTGGCAGTCGGGCGGCCGGCAGGCCTCGATCACCGGAAGCTTCACGTTCCTCGCCCGCGAGCTGTTCACCCTGCTGCGGTTCGACCCGGTTCTCGAGCACCTGTATCGGGAGAACATGGGTCGGCGGATCGACCTGTTGGAGGAGCTCGCGGCGACCGTCATCCGCGCAGGCCTCGCACGACATCCGCAACCACCGGTCACGCTCCGCGACGTCATCGCGCATCTGTGGCTGATCGCCGAGACGGCGGTCCCGTTCGCCGACGTCGTCGGCAGCGACCATTTCGATCCCCGACGCACCTACATCGTCGTGATCGAACCCCTGCTCACCGATCGCGGACGAGCCGTGGTCGGATTACCACCCCGAGGACTCACATCATGACCACCGACATGGCTCCAGACCGGCGCGGGGAGAACCGCCCGATGAGCGACTGTATTCTCGTCGCGCCGTGCTGAAAGGCATCGGCGTCGGCGCGATCGCCGTCGTGGTGGTCGGAGGTGGTGCGGTCAGTGTGCGCGCGGCGAGCAATGGCGTCTTCGACTCCGGCGAGGGCACTCCCTACGACCTCTGGTCCTCATGGCAGTCGCAACCGGGACTGCGGGGTGTCGTCGCGGCCGGTGTGCTGGCGGCCAACCCGCACAACACCCAGCCCTGGATCTTCGCAATCGGTGCCGACGGTATCGACCTGTATGCCGACCCGACTCGCGTCATGCCGATCATGGACTCCGACGGACGCGAACGGATGGTCGGATTCGGCTGCGCGATCGAGAACATGGTGGTTGCCGCGCGCGCTCGCGGACTGGCCGCCGAGGTCACGCCGATCCCCGATGGATCTCCCGGTCACGTCGCGCATATCGGTGTACGCCCAGCAGTTTCGGCGCCGACCGAGGATCTCGCGCCCGCTGTCGGGCGTCGACACTCCAACCGCGGTCCCTACGCCTCACGTCCCGTTAGCGCGGAAATCCTCGCCGCACTGGCGAATCATCCGGCCGGCACATTCGGGACGGTCGATCCGGAAATCGTCTGGATCACCGATCCCGACCGCAGACGTGCGCTCGGTGCGCTGTATGTCGAAGCGACACAGGCCATCATCGACGACACGCCGATGTCGGAGGAGTCGTTTGCCTGGTTCCGGAACAACCGCGGCGATATCGACGCGCACCGGGACGGACTGACACTCGACGCGCAGGGCATGGGTTCCGCCATGCTCGCTGCCGCGAAAATCCTTCCCGCACAGTCCCGCACCAGCGGTGACGAGTTCTGGCTGAAAACCACCCGCGAGGTCCACACGGCCACCGCGGCCGCCTATGGCATCGTCCGCGTGCCTGATGTGGGTGACCCGGAATCCCGTCTGGCCGCCGGCCGTCTGATCCAGCATGTGCATCTCGCCGCGACCGCGCAGGGCTTGGCGATGCAGCACATGAACCAGATCACCGAGCGTATCGCCCGCGACGCCGCGCAGGGTCACCCGGACCGTTTCGGTTCTCGGTGGAGCGCCATCATCGGGATACCGCAGAGTCGGGCGTTGGTGTCACTGCGGATCGGGTACCCGCAGCACTCTGCGGGGCTCTCGCCACGACGAGCGCTCTCGGACGTGACCCGCGCGTCGTGAGAGGTGCCCGGCATTCTCGTGGAGCCGCCCAGGGGAATCGAACCCCTGACCTATTCATTACGAGTGAATTGCTCTACCGACTGAGCTAGGGCGGCGTGCTGTGCAAGACAGCGCCCACGAGTCTAGCGACCACCTTGCTCACCCTCCAAACCGGACCGATCACCGCGCAAACGCCCAGGCTGCCACCTCGCTCCCAGGGTGCAGTCCGGGAACGAGGTGGGGGCCTGGGAACCAACCGGGTGGGCGGCCGGGGTCACGCCGGATAGTCGTCGTCGACGCACGGCACGGCAACCGGATGCGCCGGATCGAGGGCGTTGCGCACCAGCGCACCGACCATCGGGGAGTAGGCCATCCCCACATGTCCGATCAGCGACTTCGGGCACACGTTCTGCACGGGGAGATTGGCGACGTTCGGGCCCGGTGCCATCAGTGAGTTCTGCCACGGCGTGACGATCTGGTCGTGCGTGGTCGCCAGATTCACGTACCGGATCCCCGCGTGCCGCGGTCCCCAGTCGTTCTCGCCGGGTTCGCGGGACGCGGGCAGCCGGTCGGTGATCGTGCTCGTCCGCGAGTACCCGCGGTTCGGCGCCGACAGCCCGACGATGGTGTCGATGTGCGCCGCCTTGCCCGGCAGCTGCGACACAAGCTGCGCGATGGCCCCGCCCTGTGAATGGCCGACGAAGTCCACCTTGGTGGCGCCGGTCGCCGCGAGCACCCGGTCCATCAACGCGCCGACCTGCCGGGCCGAGCGGTCCTTGTTGCCGAGGCCGCCGACGCTGCCGCTCCAGCTGGTCTGCCCGTAGGTGATGCTGAAGACGCAGTAGCCGGCGTTGGCGAGCATCGGCGACAGGTAGGCGAGGTTGGCGGCCTGGTTCATCGCGGTGCCGTGCAACAGGATCACCGGGTCGCGGCCCTGCTTGTCGCGGCAGTCGAAGCGGTTGGCGCCCGGGGGTGACGTCGTTGCCGGCTTGAGGTAGTTGTCGACGATGGCCTGCTGCGGATCGGTGGTCGCCGGTAAAGGTGCCGCCGACGCGACCCCGCCCGGGGTGGTGGTCAGGGTCGCGACGAGCGATATCAGTCCGCCGGCGATGCCGAGTCGACGCATGCGGTGCATGAACGCCATTCTGCACGCCGGGCCGTCGTGCTTCAGAGCTCGGCGAAATTGTCCTGCAACTGGGTCAGCCGGATGCTGTTGCCCGACGGGTCGCGGAAGCCGGCGTCGATCCCGTACGGACGTTGCTCGGGCGTCTCGGTGAACTCGACACCCCGCGCGGCCAACTCCTCGTAGGACCGTTGGCAGTCGTCGGTGGTCAGGAACACCGTGCCGGCAAAGCCCTTGGCCATGATCGACCGGATCTCCTCCTGGGTGGCGGCGTCGATCATCGGCGGGCCCGGGATCGCCATCAGGACGATCGACACGTCCTCCTGCCCCGGAGGTCCGACGGTGAGCCAGCGGAAGTCACCCATCTCCGCCATCGTGACGTCGGAGCGGACCTCCATGCCGACCTTCGTCGTCCAGAAATCCAGGGCGGCATCCTGGTCGTGGACCCACAATTGGGCGCATGCGATCTGAATCATGTTGATCACCTTGTTCTTTCGTACATCGAGATTTCGATGTGGTGGTTGGTGAGATCAACGCTACGAGTCGTCGGACGCCGTGGTCTTCTTCCCGTGTGCTGTCTTGTCGACGCGGGTCGTCGGCGCCGGCCGGTGGTACACCCGCAGCACGCACGCCGGCACCCGCGCGTAGACATGGGCGGGCGGGAACGACGCGCGGTAACCCGTCGGTGTCTTGCCGAAGGCCTTGGTGAAACTCGTGGTGAACGATCCGACGCTCGACAATCCCACCGCCATGCAGATGTCGGCCACCGACCGGTCGGTGTTGCGCAGCATCGACGCGGCCCGCTCGAGTCGACGCGTCTGCAGATACGAATGAGGCGACTCGCCGAAGGTCGCGGCAAACGCACGTGAGAAGTGAGCGCGGGACAGACCCGCGGCTGCGGCCATGTCGTCGACGGTCAGCGGCTCGGCAAACCGAGCGTCGACGAGATCCTTGGCGCGCAGCAGATGTCGTGCGGGCGGCGGACTGGACATGGCTCGATTATCCGCCGTCGGCAGGCGTCCGCGCGTCGAGCGCCGCCAGCACGACCCGCCCACGCGGTGACAACTCGTACCCGACGTCGAGGCTGTGGGTCAGGCCGAGCGCCTTCAGCTTCCGGACGTCGAGCTTGAAATCGGGTCGTTCCCTGCCTAATTCGGCGGCGAGCTCGGTGGAGACGACCGCCGGCCGACGGGCGATGACGCCGAGCACCGCACGCGTCCACGGTCCGTGCGACGACCGTGCGTCGAGCCGCTCCAACTTCGCGACGATCCCGGCGAGGTCGTCGTCGGACACGGTGTCGTCCTCCCGCAAGGCAATCCGCGGATCGGGACCGGCCCAGCGCAGGCCGACCCGGAAGACCGGGTCGTCGTTGTCGCGGAGTTTGCCGATCGCCTGTGCCGCCGTGTCGAACCCGGCGCGGCGGGCGTCGTCGTCGGAGATGTCGTCGACGGTGATCTGCTCGAGGGAGGTCACCTCGATGAGCCCGGCACTGGTCAGGAACCGCGATGCGACCTTGACCCGCGCGGTCTTCCACCGGCGGAAGGCCAGGTCCACGCCGCCGTCCGCCACGCCGCGGGCCACCCGCGCGGGAAGAAGCACCTCTGCAGCCTACCCAGGATGGGGCCGCGCACGTAGGGTCGAGACATGACGGGATCCACCGGAACACCAGTCAGTGCCGCTGCGGCCACCGAGGTTCTCTCCGATCCGTGGCGGGTCCTCGCCGATACGCTCTACGCGGCCTTCAAGACCGGGAACATGGTGCGCGGGGGTGAGTTCGTCGCCAAGATCATCGATGCCGCCGAGGCCGCCGGACACCATCCGGATGTCGATCTCCGTTATGGCTCAGTGCATCTCGCAGTGACCACGCACAGCGCGCATCGACTCACCGAGGCGGATGTCGCCCTCGCGAATGCCATCGCCGCAATCGCGACCGACCTGGAACTCGCCCCGTTGCCGGCGCCGCCGGCGCGTTTCGAACTCGCCATCGATGCCCTCGACGTCGCCGCCATCCGACCGTTCTGGAAGGCCGTGCTCGGCTACCGTGACGAGCCGGAGGAGACCTCGGTGGACCTGTCCGACCCGGCCGGCATCCTGCCGGGTGTGTGGTTCCAGCAGATGGACGAGCCGCGCCCGCAACGCAGCCGCATACACGTCGACCTCTGGGTGCCCCACGATGTCGTGCAGGACCGGATCGCCGCCGCCCTCGACGCCGACGGGCAACTCCTCACCGACGAATACGCGCCGTCGTTCTGGGTGCTCGCCGATCAGGAGGGCAACGAGATCTGCCTGTGCACGTGGCAGGAGCGCGAGTAACTGAAATCAGCCCCGTGGGCGTCTTCCGAGGGGATATGCCCCTCGGAGGGGCTTGTCGGTGCCGATCTCGGTCACTCGCCAGGGCGTCTACGGATTCGATGACGATCCCGGTCGGTGAACCAGACGATGTCGTCCAGAACATCGTCCCAGCCATACAGCACATCGTCGTACGTCAGGCGCAGCGTCGGCCGGTCGTGGCGCAGCAAGGACTTGCGGTCGCGGCGACGATCGTTCCGATAGTTCGCGCGACTGGTGTGATGCAGTTCGCTGTCGCACTCGATCAGCAACCGTCCGAGACGTAGATCCGCGTGGCCCACGCCCGAGATCTCCGGTTGCACCTCGACGTGAAAACCTCTGGCGCGGAGCCGGACACGGACTATCGACTCGGTCCCCGATTGAGATCGGGCGTCGCATTTGTCCAGCAAGCGCTCGATTCTGCGGGAGGTCTGGGGGAGCTGTGCTGCGAGGTCGGGGATGCTGGTCCGCGTCGAATTGGCCACCGAATCGCAGACGGCGATCCAATCCTCCTCGGACAGGCAGCCGGCCGCGCACACCAACGCAGTCGGAATGTCATCGACTGCGGTGGTGACCGGCAGGGGACGACCGGGCAGAGCGCAGAAGTCCTGACGCTTGTCCCGGTGATGGCGGGACGCCCGAACGTGCAACGAGTCGTATCCGGGAGGAGTCCAGAATCCCCGCCGCCGCAACTCGGAGATACAACTCAGCGCACCGCCGCGCCCCACGGCCGTCAGGACGTTGGGATCGGCATCGGGCCTCGCGAAGTAACCCGGCCGAGGCTTCGTCAATGCGCCCCGACGTACTGCGCGCCGCAGATAGGCGTCGTCGGCGCCGTCACGGAGCAGCTCGGCGCGGCTGTAAACGCGTGGGTCCACACATAATCAGACGCGGCCCGGACGGAGTCGGCTCCGCAGTGACCAAAATCGGCCCCGTCAGGACCGTCCGAGGGGATATGCCCCTCGAAAGGCCCTGACGGGGCCGAACTTGGTCAACGACCGATGGCTCAGGCCACGCCCTCGGCCTTCGCGGTCTCGGCCACCGCGGCGGCGACGGCAGGTGCGACGCGTGGATCGAGCGGGCTCGGGACGATCTGATCGATCCGCAGATCGTCGGCGACAACCGAGTGAATCGCTTCTGCCGCAGCCAGTTTCATGCGCTCGGTGATGCGACGGGCGCCCGCGTCGAGCGCGCCGGCGAACACTCCGGGGAATGCGAGCACATTGTTGATCTGATTGGGGAAGTCGCTGCGCCCGGTCGCGACGATGGCCGCATGCTTGGCGGCCACGGTCGGATGGATCTCCGGATCGGGATTGGAGAGCGCGAACACGATCGCGTTGTCGGCCATCGACGCGATGAGCGACTCGCCAATCTTCCCCGCCGAGACACCGAGGAACACGTCGGCGCCCTCGAGGGCCTCCTCGGCACCGCCGTGCAGGCTGCGCGGGTTGGTGTGCTCGGCGAGTTCCTGCTTGACCTCGTTCAGGTCCTCGCGGTGGAAGCTGACGATGCCCTTCGAGTCCAGCACGACGACGTCGGCGACGTCGGCGGCCCGCAGGATGTTCGCGCACGCGACGCCGGCCGCACCCGCACCGGAGATGACCACCTTGAGGTCACGGATGTCGCGATCTTGCAGCTTCATCGCGCCCTTGAGTGCGGCGAGTACGACGATCGCGGTGCCGTGCTGGTCGTCGTGCATGACCGGGCAGTCGAGCGCCTCGATGACACGCCGCTCGATCTCGAAGCAGCGCGGTGCGGAGATGTCCTCGAGGTTGACCGCACCGAAGCTCGGGCGCAGCCGGATCAGCGTCTCGACGATCTCGTCGGGGTCCTTGGTGTCGAGCACGATCGGGATCGAGTTCAGTCCGGCGAACGTGCGGAACAGCGCCGACTTGCCCTCCATCACGGGCAACGAGGCGCGCGGGCCGATGTCGCCGAGACCGAGGACGGCCGAGCCGTCGCTCACGACCGCGACGAGGCGGTCGGTCCAGGTGTACTTGTTCACCAGCTCGGCGTCGGCGTCGATCGCGCGGGAGACCTGCGCGACGCCCGGTGTGTAGGCGATCGAGAGGTCGCGCTGGGTGTCGATGGGTGAGCGGAGCTCGACGGAGAGCTTGCCACCGGCGTGCGCCATGAAGATCTCTTCGTCGGTGATGGGCATCTCGTCGATGGTTGGTTCCTTGAACGGTCCGCTGCTGTGATCGATAGGGGCGTTGTCAGCCGTGTTGGCCACGGTAATTCCTCCTGGATGGCCCGCGATCGTCGGCGGGCCTCGACTCGCGCCACGGCGGCGGGGCGCTCCCGGTGAACTTGTGGTTCGGGTCGTCGCGGCCGTCGGGGGTTGTCCCGGCCGGCCATGACCACGGCGCCGCGCCGATCGGGATCGCCCGGCGCGGAGCCCGTCAAGTGTCCCACCGCTGTTGTGAGCCGATCAAGGTGACCCTCCTCTCGGTGTGGGCGGTCACAGGTTGTGCGGGACCAAAGTCCTGGGGTACAACTTGTATCTATGTCGTATGAAACTTCGGTGCCCGCCGCCGAACGCGTTTATCGCGAGGTCAAGGAACAGATCCTGACCAACACCATCGCCGGCGGAGAACTGATCAGCGAGGGCGAGGTCGCGGGGCGTTGCGAGGTCAGCCGGACCCCGGTGCGAGAGGCCTTCCTGCGCCTCGAGGCCGAGGGCTGGATGCGGCTGTATCCCAAGCGGGGCGCGCTGGTGGTGCCGATCGCCGACGGGGAGGCCGCCGACGTCGTCGACGCCCGCCTGCTGTTCGAGGGACATGCGGTGCGTGCCGTGATCGCGCACGAGGCAACCCGTAGTGGGCTGGTGCAGCGCCTCGCCGACAACCTCGCCGACCACCGGGCCGCCGACCCCGCGGACACCGCCGAGTTCTCCCGGCTGGACGCCGAGTTCCACCAGCTCATCGTGGTGGCGGGCGACAACCCGCTGCTCGCCGACTTCTTCCGCAGCCTCGGCGAACGTCATCGACGGATGACCACCGCCAGCGTGCACCGCGACCGGTCGGTGACCAGCCGCATTCTCGATGACCATCGCGACCTGATCGCCACGATCGAGAGCGCCGACGCGGACGCTTTCGCGACCGCCCTTGCCGCCCATCTGGCCGGGGTTCACGACCTGCGAGGAGGACAGAGATCATGACGCTCACGACGACCGAGGCGCCTTCGGGCGCGCCCACGACGCAACGGCGCTGGGTTCCCGTCGCGCTGGCGGTGTTCGCGGCCGCGTGGGGCGGCAACGAGTTCACGCCGCTGCTGGTGATGTACCGGCATGACGGCGGCCTCTCGGCGGTCGCGGTGGACGGACTGCTGTTCACCTATGTGCTCGGCATCGTGCCGGCGCTGTTGATCGGCGGGCCGCTGTCGGATCGGCTCGGTCGCCGTCCGCTGATGCTGCCCGCACCGGTCTTCGCCGCGGCCGGCTCACTGCTGCTCGCGCTTGGTCCGCACTCCCTGGCGGTGCTCAGCGCCGGCCGGGTGTGCAGCGGTGTCGCGCTGGGGCTGTCGATGGCGGTCGGTGGTAGTTGGATCGCCGAGATCTCGGCGCGCGATGGCGGAGGGCGCGCCGCGGGAGCGCGCCGCGCCGCGATGAGCCTCACCGCCGGATTCGGCATCGGCGCCGGTGTGGCCGGGGTCCTCGCGCAGTGGGGCCCGTGGCCGACCGTCCTGCCGTACGCCGTCAACATCCTGCTTGCGGTGGTCGCGCTCGCCTGGTTGGTCCGCAGTCCGGAAACGCGCGATCGGCAGGCCACGCCCGGACGGCTGATCGATGACCTCGCCATCCCGGGCGTCACGCATCGTCGTTTCCTGCTGGTGGTGCTCCCGCTGGCGCCGTGGGTGTTCGGTGCCGCCGCCTCGGCGTACGCCGTGATCCCGGCGATCATGTCGACCCGGACCGCGGGCGCCCCGATCGCCTTCGCCTCGCTGTGCTGTGTCCTCGGACTCGCGGCCGGTTTCGCCATCCAGACCTTCGGTCGCCGCATCGACAACCCGAACGGCATGCGCGGGGTGGTCTCGGCGCTGATCGTCGTCGCCGCCGGGATGGCTCTGGCCGCGCTGGCCGCTCATGTGCTGACCGTGTGGATGGCGCTGATCGCGGCCGTCGTCCTCGGCTGCGGCTACGGCATGGCCATGATGGCCGGTCTGCTCGAGGTGCAGCGTCTGGCGGGACCGCACAACCTGGCCGGCCTGACGGCGGTGTTCTACGGCGTCACCTACCTGGGCTTTGCCGTGCCGGCGATCCTGGCGTGGATCTCGGAGACCTACACCTCGGTCACCTACTCGATGATGTTCGGATTCGGGGTGGTGGCCGCTGTGGGATGCCTGTTGATCGTCGTCGCGGGACATCGGGCGGACCGGCGCGAGCGGACTGCCGTCGCCGCCTGAGGCCGAGTCGACGGTAACCTCGTCGTGATTCTTCTCGAACACGGAGGTTGCGGGCAATGCTGCTGGGGGCGTGGATCAGCCTGGTCACGGCACTGGTGCTGATCGTTCCCGGTGCACTGGTCGGGCGTCTGACGACGCTGCCGTGGCCGGTGGCCATCGCCGCCGGCCCGCCGATCACCCTGGCGATCGTCAGCTGGTTCACCGTCACCTACAGCGCGATCGGCATCGGCTGGAATGTGCTGACCGCCGCGATCGCGGTGGCGATCAGCCTGCTCGTCGCGTGGGGATATTCGGCGCTGCTGAAGACCCGGCGGCTGCGCGTTCTCACGCCGGAGCGCGACGACGACGATCCGCCGTTGGATCGTCGGGGCGTCGTCTGGCTGGTCGCGGGCGCTGCGCTGGGCGGGGTGATCATCGTGATCACCTGCATCCGGCCGCTGGTGAAAACCGCGTTCGCCGGCCTGAACAACATCCCGCAGGTGTGGGATTCGTTGTGGCACGCCAGTTCCCTGCGCTGGATTCAGGAGACGGGCATCGGCTCCGCGCTGCGCATGGGTGAGTTGATGAACTACGACACCCACGGCTTCAACTACTACCCGAACACCTGGCATGCGCTCGGCGCGCTCGTCATCTCGATCACGGGCGCCGAGCCGGTGGAGATCTACAACGCCTATTCACCCGCGGTGCTTGCTGTCACGGTGCCGTTCGGCGTCGCGAGCCTGGCGTACTGGATGGCCCGCCACCGCTTCGACACCCGGCGCTCGGCGCTGCTCGCCGCACCGGCGGCCGCCGTGGCGGCGCTGTTCCCGTCGCTGCCCTACGTCGAGATCGAGCTGACGTCGGTGCCCAACGCCGTCGGCGTGTCGATCGCGCCGGTCGCGGCGATCCTGATCGTCACCGCCGTCCGCGACCGCCGTCGCGTCGTCCCCGCCGCGCTCGCGCTATCCGGGGTCACGGCGACCCATCCTTCGGGCCTCATCCTGGCGGGCGTGATCATCGCGGTGTGGTGGCTGACCGAAGGCCTGTGGCGCCCGGCCTATGGTCGCCTCCGCGATCTGGGCACCCTCGTGGTGACCGGTGTGCTGACCCTGATCCTGATCGCGCCGGTCATCTACGGCACCATCAGGGTGTCCGACACCAACACGTTGCCGTTCTTCGACTTCCGCGAGGAGACGGTCGGTGTGCTCGACGGACTGGCGCAGGCCGCGTTCAACGGCACTGTGCCGCTCGACGAGCACTTTCCGATCTGGATTCTGATCGTGCTCACCGTGATCGGACTCGGAGTGCTGCTGTGGATGCGGTGCTGGGCGGGCGTCGTCACCTGGCTCGTCTTCGTCTTGGTGACCGCGAATTCGGTTGTCGCGCTGGGTGCACTGTCGTATCCGCTCGGGGCGATCGGGGGCTACTTCTACAACTCGCCGCACCGGCTGACCTTCGTCGTCGCGATGTTCTCCGCGGCGGCAGCCGGAATCGCGCTCGGAGCGATCGCCCTCGCTGTGGCGCAACTGTTCTCGCGCCGTGCGTCCTCGGACTCGCCTCGCGGCGTCGGCTGGGTGGTGCCCGCGGCATTCGCGGTGTTACTGGTGGTGATCGCCGCTGCGGGGGTGTGGAAGTATCCGGCCAACGCGCAACTCGCCTCAAAGGAGCGCGGCGGCAAGTTCATCGGGCCCGACGACCTCGCCGCCTATCACTGGCTGGCACGGCAACCCGGCGCCCACGATGCTCTGATCCTCAACAATCTCGACCAGGGCACCGGCTGGATCTACCCCGTCACCGGCCTCACCCCGATGTTCCCGTTCTACCGGGCCAACGACTTCTCCCAGCGTCAGCGCGACCTGTTCTGGGGGGTGTCGCAGATCGGCTCGGACGCCTACATCGACGACATCGTGCGAGACATGGACGTGCACTGGGTGATCGACAGCCCGCCGAGTTACTGGCCGTTCCAGAACGGGGTGCCCGACCCGAAGAACGGTGTGCAGGGTGACCCGTTCCTCGCCCTGCGGGAACACGGTGCACCCGGACTGACCCGAGAGTTCCAGCAGGGCAATGTGACCGTGTACCGGGTCAACGGGTCGGTGTATCCGCCGGGCTGACGGGCTTCGAAACACAACTGCAGCGTGAGAGTGACTCGGCGACAATAGTTGTCGCGAGCTTCCGCTCACACTGCATCTGTGTACCGATCGTCAGGCGTCCGGATAGCCGTTCGGGTTACCCGACTGCCAGCGCCACGTGTCTTCGCACATGTCGTCGATGGTCTTGGTTGCGTACCAGTGCAATTCGCGGTTGGCGCGGGTCGGATCGGCATACGACGCGGCGATGTCACCTGCCCGGCGGGGCGCGATCTGATACGGGATGGGCCGGCCACTGGCCCGTTCGAACGCCTGGATGACTTCGAGCACCGAAACACCCTGTCCGGTACCGAGGTTCCACGTCGACATCGGGTCCGAATGTTTCGCTATCCGGTCGAGTGCCGCGACGTGCCCGGCGGCGAGGTCGTCGACGTGGATGTAATCCCGGACCCCCGTGCCGTCGGGGGTGTCGTAATCGTCGCCGAACACCGAGAGCCGCTCCCGGCGGCCGACCGCGACCTGCGCGACGAACGGCATGAGGTTGTTCGGGATGCCGGACGGATCTTCGCCGATCTCGCCGCTCGGATGGGCGCCCACCGGGTTGAAGTACCGCAGGGCGGCGATCCGCCAACGGTCGTCGCTCGCCGCGATGTCGGTGAGGATCTGCTCGATCATCACCTTCGTCCAGCCGTAGGGGTTGGTCGCCGAGGTGGGCAGATCCTCGGTCATCGGCAGACGCGGTTCGGCGCCGTAGACCGTCGCCGACGACGAGAACACGAGGTTGCGAACATCATGCCGGTTCATCGCCCGCATCAGCGAGAAGGTGCTGTCCAGGTTGTTCTGGTAGTAGTCCAGCGGCTTGCTCACCGACTCGCCGACCGCCTTGAACCCGGCGAAATGGATCACCGCGTCGATCGTCTCGTGCGCGAACAGGTGCTCGATCTTGTCGACGTCGGTCAGATCGAAGGCGTGCACCGGGACACGTACGCCGGTGATGCCCTCCAGCCGTCCGATGACCGCCGGCTTGGAGTTGCTGAAATCGTCGACCACCACGACGTCGTGGCCGGCCTCGACGAGACGGATGACCGTGTGGGAACCGATGTAGCCGGCTCCGCCGCTGACAAGTACGCGCATGTCACCACCGTATGCGGCGTTCCTGGTGATTCGCCGGACGATCGCTGTGTTGTCGGTCGCACGGCATGCCGGATACTGTGCCGAAGGGTGATCGAGGCGAGCGGGAAGGTGATCGGTGGCACGACGGGACGTGCAGTTCAGGTCGGGTAGGGATTGGTGTCGGGGCTGGTTGTACCTGCCGGACGACGACCTCGCCCCGCCGCCGATCGTCGTGATGGCGCACGGGCTGGGCGGGGTCAAGGAGATGCGTCTCGACGCGTTCGCCGAGCGATTCTGTGATGCCGGGTACGCCTGCCTGGTGTTCGATTACCGCCACTTCGGCGACAGTGATGGCCAACCACGTCAGTTGCTGTCCATCCGCCGCCAACTCGACGACTGGGCGGCCGCGATCCGCTTCGCCCGCACCATCGAGAACGTCGACACCGATCGTGTCGTGCTGTGGGGATCGTCGTTCGGCGGCGGGCATGTCATGGTCGCGGCGGCGCGGGACGGACGTGTCGCGGCGGTCATCGCGCAATGTCCGTTCACCAGCGGCATCGCCTCGACGCTCGCGTTGGACCCCAGGTCGGCGATGAAGGTGACCGCTCGCGGGATCGCCGACCTCGCCGGGTCGCTCGTCGGCCGTAAGCCGCGGATGGTTGCGCTCGCCGGGAACCCACACGAGGCCGCCCTCATGACGGCACCCGACGCGGTGAGCGGCTATCTGCCGCTCGTTCCCGACGGGTACGAGTTCACCAACGCCGTCGCCGCGCGGGCCGGACTCGGCATCCCGCTGTACCGTCCGGGCCGGGCGCTGGCGCGGATCACCTGCCCGGTGCTCGTCTGCGTGTGCGACAAGGACAGCGTCGCTCCGCCGCGACCGACCGTGCGCTACGCCCACGACGGGCCGACCACGCAGCTGATCCGTTACCCCGAGGGTCACTTCGACATCTACGTCGGTGATGCGTTCGAGGAGGTCGTCGCCGACCAGGTGGATTTCCTGGACCGCACCGTGCCGCTGGCCGGGTTCTGACGGCCGCGCTCAGCCGATGACCTTTTCGGTGGCGGCGTATTTCTGTTCGACTCCGTCTTTGGCGGCCTGCCACCAGTCGGTGTGGTCGCGGTACCAGTCGATGGTCGCGGACAGCCCTGATCGGAAGTCGAGATAGTTTGGCTGCCAACCCAATTCGGTGCGCAACCGGGTGGAGTCGATGGCGTAGCGGCGGTCGTGGCCGGGGCGGTCGGTGACGAAGTCGAAGGCGTCGGCGGGTTGGCCGAGGAGTTCGAGGATCGATTCGACGACGGTGCGGTTGTCGACCTCGCCGTCGGCGCCGATGAGGTAGGTCTCGCCGATCTCGCCGTTGTCGATGATGGTCCAGACGGCGTCGTTGTGGTCGTCGACGTGGATCCAGTCGCGGACGTTGCGGCCGTCGCCGTAGAGGCGGGGTCGGATGCCTGAGAGGGCGTTGGTGATCTGCCGGGGGATGAATTTCTCGACGTGCTGGTAGGGCCCGTAGTTGTTGGAGCAGTTGGAGATGGTCGCCTGCACGCCGAAGGAGCGCACCCACGCGCGGACCAGTAGGTCGCTGCCCGCCTTGGTGGAGGAGTAGGGGCTCGACGGGTTGTAGGCGGTGGCCTCGGTGAACCGCGTCGGATCGTCGAGGTCGAGGTCGCCGTAGACCTCGTCGGTGCTGATGTGGTGGTAGCGCACGTCGTGGCGGCGCACGGCCTCGAGCAGGCTGTAGGTGCCGATCAGGTTGGTGTGGATGAACGCCGACGGGTCGGACAGCGAGTTGTCGTTGTGGGACTCGGCGGCGAAGTGCACCACCAGGTCGGTGTCGCCGACGAGCTGATCCACGAGGCTGGTGTCGGCGACGTCGCCCTTGACGAATGTGATGGCGTCGAGCACCGGGGTCAGGGTGGCCGGGTTTGCGGCGTAGGTGAGCTTGTCGAGCACGGTGATCTCGGCGTCGGACCGCTGGGTCAGGGTGCGCAAGACGAAGTTGGCGCCGATGAACCCGGCTCCCCCGGTGACCAGAACCCGCATGTGACACCCCTTTCGTCGTGGCACACCTTACCGGGGTGCGGCGACACCGATACGCTGTCACCCATGCGCGGCATCATCCTGGCCGGTGGAACAGGGACCCGGCTGCACCCCATCACCCAAGGCGTCAGCAAGCAATTGGTGCCCGTCTACGACAAGCCGATGATCTACTACCCCCTGTCCACGCTGATGCTCGCCGGTATCCGCGACATCCTGGTCATCACGACGCCACACGACAGTGCGGCGTTTCAGGGGTTGCTCGGGAACGGGGAGCAGTTCGGCATCAACCTGTCGTATGTGACCCAGTCCTCGCCCGATGGGCTGGCGCAGGCGTTCATCCTCGGTGCCGACCACATCGGCGACGACTCGGTGGCCCTGGTGTTGGGTGACAACATCTTCTACGGGCCGGGGCTCGGCAGTCAGTTGCAGGGCTTCGAGGACGTCGACGGTGGTGCGATCTTCGCCTACTGGGTCGCCAACCCGACCGCTTACGGCGTGGTCGACTTCGATGAGAACGGCACCGCGGTGTCGTTGGAGGAGAAACCCGCCCATCCCACCTCCAACTTTGCGGTTCCCGGCCTGTACTTCTACGACAACGAGGTCGTCGAGATCGCCCGCAACCTCAAGCCCAGTGCGCGTGGGGAATACGAGATCACCGACGTCAACGCCCATTACCTCGACCGCGGCAAACTGCAGGTGAAGGTGTTGCCCCGCGGGACCGCGTGGCTCGACACCGGCACCTTCGATTCGCTGCTCGACGCGGGTAACTTCGTGCGGACCGTCGAGCAACGGCAGGGTCTCAAGATCGCCGTACCCGAGGAGATCGCGTGGCGGCGCGGATTCATCGACGACGACGAATTGCGTTCCCGCGCCGAGAAACTGCGGAAGTCCGGATACGGCGATTATCTCCTCGAACTGCTGGCCCGCGGCCGCTACGCCTGAAAGGTACACGAATGAAGTTGCGTCCGTTGGCCATCGACGGTGCCTGGGAGATCACCCCGGTGCAGCACGGTGATTCGCGTGGGTTGTTCGCCGAGGTGTTCAAGGGTGACCTGCTCGCCGAGGCGATCGGCCACCGCCTCGATCTCGCGCAGGTCAACCTGTCCGTCTCCGCGGCGGGTGTTCTCCGCGGTGTGCACTTCGCCGACGTCCCGCCGGGACAGGCCAAGTACGTGACGTGTCCGGTGGGTGCGATCCTCGACGTCATCGTCGACATCCGTGTCGGCTCACCGACATTCGGTGTGCACGACACCGTGTTGCTCGACGACGTCGACCGCCGCGCGGTGTACCTCTCCGAGGGCCTTGGACACGCATTCTGTTCTCTCGCAGATGGTTCCACGGCCACCTACCTGTGCTCCACGGGCTACAACCCGTCGGCCGAACACGGCATCAATCCGCTCGACCCGGACCTCGGCATCGATTGGCCGACCAGCGCACGGGACGGCAGTGTTCTGAACTACGAACTCTCCGAGAAGGATACCGCCGCCCCAGGCCTGTTCGCGGCGCGTGACGCCGGTCTGCTGCCCGTCTACGACGATGTGACGGAGTACCTTCGGGATCTCGCCGAAAGCTGACCTGGTCTCTGGGAGCCCATGCCGAACGAGCCCGTGTCACCGCCCGGTGCCTGAGGAGCCTGCGAGGCGCTGGCTGCCCTTCGATGCGCTCACAAGCTCGCTGGCTCAGGAACCGTGGGCATCTCGAAGGTCCTCCGCTGCAGTCGGATTCAGAACGGTGGTGGCGGGCCGTCGTGGTGGCGTTTGTGGTTGCGGTTGCGTTCTGCGCGTCGGCGGGCGTGTTTGTTCGCCGTCCGAGTCCGGGTGCGGGTCGGCCGGGGTGTCGGTGGGGGCGCATCGTGTGGTGGGGCTTGGGGTCGGGCGGTGAATCGGATACGGCGGAGTCCGGGGAAGAGGTCTTCGAGGGTTTCGGCCTCGCCAGGGATGACGAGTCCTTCGGGGGTGATGGTTTCGGTGTGCAGGCGGCCGTCGTCGTCGCGCGACATGTCGTCGAGCCACTGGCCGAACGTTTTCAGCAAGTGCCAGGGCCGGCATTTCGGGTTGATGTTCTCGGAGGTGGTTTGCCCACCGGCGGTCGGATCGTGGTGGTCGTATTCGGCGACGTGGTCGCCGTCGCACTGCCAGGCGCTGGTGCCGCAGCCGGGTTCGGTGCAGTAGCCGTGACGGATGCGGATGTATTCGTCGAGTGCGGTGCTGGGCCGGTAGGGGTCCGAGGGGATCGACCCGGGCAGGGTGAACGTGCCGTCGGGGTCCATCGGGGTGCCCGGCGGCACCAGATACGAGATGCGGGCGTCCGGGCGGGCGGCGAGTTCGCGGACGTGGGCGTCGTCGATGACGCCGTGTCCGTCCATGAAGCCCGGGTTGTTCGCCCGGCCGGCCATGGTGGCTTCGTCGCAGACGACGTGGATGACGACCCGCGGAGCCACCGGCACCAGCGCCGTCGAGGCCGTCGGACCGGGTTCGCCCTCGGTGTCGGCGTCGGGAGCGGTGTCGGTGTCGGTGGTGAGGTCGAGGGTGGGTGTGGTGACCGGGCAGTCGTCGCGGCCGCATTCACACGCGAACTCGCTGGCACTCAGTAACGCGAACTCGGCGTCGGAGAGGCGCTGGTTCTTGGTGCGGCCGTCGTGCTCGCACACCCGGTCGGCGACCGCCTCGATGTTCGCGTAGGCGATGCGGGCGTTCTCCGCCGACATCACCGCGGCAAGTTCGGCGGTGCCGTCGCCACGGTTGTCCACCCACACCCCACGCTTGTCCAGGGCGTCCTTACGACGCTCCCGCACCGCATCGGGATCGTGGCGGAAGATGATCCGGTCCACCATGTCCCGCAACCGCTGCGTCGAATAGGTGCCGGCGCGCAGGCGTTGGGCGATCTCGGCATCGACCCGCGGGCTATAGGACTGGCCGTCGATCAGGTCGGTGTCGAGAATGATCTGGCGGGCCTGGGCGGGGCTGATCACGCCGTCGCCGAGGCACTCGAAGACCTCGGGGAGTCGGTCGCGTAGGGCGATCGCGTCGGTGAGGAGTCGTTCGGCGCGGTAGCGGGTGATGGTGAGTACGTGGGCGATGCGGGTGGCGGCGTCGGCGAACCCGTCCACGACGTATCCGTCGGTGTCTTCGCGGGCGGCGACGTATCGGTCGTAGAGGGTGGCCGTGTAGCGGTATTCGCGGTAGGCGAGGTGGGACTGTCCGCGGTGCAACTCGCGCATGCCGGTGAGCAGGGTGTTGGTCGGTGCTTGGTCGACGGTGTCGAGTGCGATGTCCCCGGCGAAGGGTGCCGGCAGCTCATGCCACACCGAGGGTGTGGTGGGTGAACCGGCAGACGCGGACACGACGAGCCTTTCAGAGATGCGGGCATGACTGCAGGACAACCACATTCATCTCTGACTCGTGCACCACCCGACAGCTCGGTGGTGCGGCCCTTCGTTCTCTTTTCCTGCTGACAACAACCTATAACAAGGGTCTGACAAGTTACTTCGCGTGAGGCGATGGTCTCGATACGCGCGGCGCCACTCGGACGTCGCTACTCGACCAGCGGGGCGGGCGCGCGGGGTCTCGATACGCGTCGGCCTCGCTGCGCTCGGTCGTCGCTACTCGACCAGCGGGGCGGGCGCGCGGGGTCTCGATACGCGTCGGCCTCGCTGCGCTCGGTCGTCGCTACTCGACCAGCGGGGACAGCTCCCGAGATCAGCTGTCTGACAGCGAAAGTAGTCTCCCTACCGCCAGCACCTGACGGCTCGCCTACTCGACCAACGGGCAGGTTGCGGTGGTCTCGATACGCGTCGGCCTCGCTGCGCTCGGTCGTCGCTACTCGACCAGCGGGCAGGTTGCGAGGTCTCGATACGGCGTCGCCTGGCGGCTCGCCCTACTCGACCAGCGGAGGGGAGGCTTGCTCGACCACCGGAGGGGCTTGCGCGCGTAGCGGAGTGAGGCTCGCTGAGACCAGCGGAGGGGAGGCTTTGTCGAGCATCGGGGGGGTCCGCGGGCAGACGAGCGAAGCTAGCCCGACCAGCGGAGGGGCGCTGCTCGACATCATAGGGAGGGCTCCCCGGGGCCAGCGGCGCCCAGCGTCACCCCGCCGTCGAACGCCGAAACGCCCTGATGGCCAACACATATCCCCCGACGGCGAACACCACACACCAGCCGACCGCCCACGGCCAGGCGCTGACGTCGCCACCCTGCAGGAGTCCGCGCACGGTGTCGGCGATGGGCGAGAAGGGCTGATACTCGGCGAACTGCCGAACGCCGGTGGGCATGCTGTCGGTCGGGACCAATCCGCTCCCGAGGTAGGGGAGGAGCAGGAACGGCAGCGGCATGTTGCTGGCGCTCTCCGCGCTGCGGGCCACCACGCCCATCGCGACGGCGACCCAGATCATGCCGACCATCATGAACAGCAGAAGCCCCAGAGTGGCAAGCCAACCGGGCAGATCGGCGGTGGGACGGAAGCCCATGGCGAACGCGGCGGCGAGCAGGACGGTCAGCCCCACCACGCCTTGGATCAACGCGCTCACCACGTGTCCGGCGAGGATCGCCGTCGGTGGCGTGGCCATCGACCGGAGTCGGTTGATGAATCCCGTTGTGACGTCCTGATTCACCGCAACGGCCACCGACACCGTGAGAAAGGCGGGGATGAACAGCATCAGCCCGGGGGTGAGGTAGTCGATGTAGGACCCATTGGACAGTGCTGATCCCAGTGCGCCGCCGAAGAAGTAGTTCATCATCGCGAGCACCACCACGGGCATGATGATGATCGAGAAGATCATCGACGGATAGCGTTGCAGCCGAAGGAGGTTGCGGTGCACCATGGTCGACGAATCGGTGATGGTGGAGGCGAGCGTGGTCATGGGTGACTCCCGGGTCAGGCCGCGGCGCGGCGGGTGAGGGCGAGGAAGACGTCGTCGAGATCGGGTGTGTGGACCGACAATCCGGTCGCGGTGATGCCGGTGGTGTCGAGTGAGGCGAGGATGTCGCGGAGTGCGTCGATCCGCCCGTCGCTCGGGAGAGACAGTGCGAACCCGTCAGGGTCGACCGTCGCGGTGGTGAAAACGTCTCGGGCGCGGTCGAACTCGTCCTGGGTCGCGAACTCGATCCGGACGTGGGCGCCGGGGACCGTCCGCTTGAGTTCCTCGGCGGTGCCCTCGGCGACGATGCGTCCGGCATCGAGGACCGCGATATGATCGGCGAGATGGTCTGCCTCGTCGAGATATTGGGTGGTGAGGAACACCGTGGTGCCGTCGGTGACCAGATCGCGCACGGCGTCCCACACCGCATGCCGTGATCGCGGATCAAGACCGGTCGTCGGTTCGTCGAGAAAGATAATCGACGGGCGGGCGACCAGTGTCATCGCGAGATCCAACCGTCGCATCATGCCTCCGGAGTACTCGCCGACGCGGCGATCGGCGGCGTCGACCAGCTCGAACTCGCGCAACAGGTCGTCGACGCGCGTGCGGATCTCGTCTCTGGGCAGATGCAGCAGCCGGGCAACCAGCGTGAGGTTCTCGCGGCCGGTGAGTTGCGTGTCGAGCGCGGTGAACTGCGCGGTCACCCCGATGGCGGCACAGACCGAATCCCGTTGTGTGCGTGGGTCGAATCCGGCGACCGTGATATCGCCGTCGTCGGCCGTCGCAAGGGTGGACAGAATCTTGACGACGGTTGTCTTGCCGGCCCCGTTCGGGCCGAGCAGCGCATACACCGTGCCCGCCGGGACGACGATGTCGATGCTGTCGAGCACGGTGTTGGCGCCGTAGGACTTTCGGAGGCCGGCGACGCTGATCGCCGGATTGGGTGCGGTCATGGGCATTCCTTCGCATAAAGACATGCGCATATATGCATGTCTGGGTAGACGCTCATCCCGTCGGGTGGCGCCGGACTTCGGTCGAGTCGAGGGTCTACACGTCGAGATCTTCGACGTCGGGTGCTCGTGCAGCGGCGGTCCGTTCATAGAACTGCTCGGGCACAAGGTCTTTGAGGGCATCCATGGAGTCCACGATCTCCACTGAGTAGTCACCCCACTCGGGCATCTCTGCGGTGAAAAGACTGCGGACGCTGTGGATGCCGGTGAGGTCTTTCAGCCAGTTGCCGGTCCGCGTCGGGTACTCGGGGTAGCGAGACCAATCGACGTAGTGGGTGCCGAGGACCAGCTTTCCGGTCGGTCCCTCGTACACCCGCCGCTCGGTGGCGTTCCCGGTGCTGTCGTCGTAGACGATGTCGGTGGCGAGCTGGCGGCCGAAGAACCGTTTCCGCCGAATGCCGTTCGGCCCGTCGCGCAGGACGACCTCTTCGAATCCGGCATCGCGGTGATCGGCGCTGCGTATGTACGCGCGCAGCGCCTCGATGATCGCCCCGGACAGGTTTCCGCCGGATACCTCTTGGGCACGGTTCAGCAGAGCGATGTCGTCGTCGGAGACGTAGATGGTCTTGTTGGGCACATCCCCACTATATGCAGACGTATACGTATAAGCAACCCCTCGGCACGCTCGCTCCTGCGTCGCGCGCCGTTCAGGGACCGGAAGAAGGCTCAGGAGTCGGTGTGCTGATCCTTCGCGTTCTGCAACGCGATCGCCCGCGCGAGCCGCGCGTAGCGGATGTCCAGCTCACGGAAGCGGAGGTACGTCGAAACCGTCGTGAACGCGAACGCGATGACCAGCAGGAAGAGCACCAGGTCGAGTCCGCGCTGGATGCCTACCTTGTTGGCGACCCAGGTCACGTCGTTCTGCCGGAGCATCGCGTAGACGCCGAACACGACGAAGACCACGAACAGGATCTTCACTCCGGCCGACGACCGCGCGGTACCGCGGTTGGCGACAAAAAACCCGACAAGGACAAGGATGCCGAGAACCGCCAGGATCTGGAACCAGATCATCGAGCTCACCTCCTCATCCGTGTGTGCAACAGGCCGTCGGCGACGATGTTCACCCCGTTGATCAGCGACTGCCCCTTGGCGCGGGAGTACTCCGTGTACAGGATGGTGACCGGTTGTTCGGCGACCCGCCAATGGTGATGGTCGATGAGCGCGACGAACTCCGACGCGTGCCCCATGCCGTTCATCAGCAGGTCGAGCTGATCGGCGACGGTCTTGTTGAACGCGCGTAACCCGTTGTGCGCGTCGGTGAGTCCCAGCCGGCGGGTCCGGGGACTCAGGAACACGATGGTGCGCAACGCCATCCGGCGCACCAGTGGTACGGACTCGCTGCGCCCCTCGGCGAACCGGGTGCCGATGATGATGTCGACGGGCTCGGTGCGCAATCGCTCGACCATCGCCACCACATCCTCCACCCGGTGCTGGCCGTCGGCGTCGAAGGTGACGAAGAACTTCGCGCCGGGCTGGGCCCGGGCGTACTCGACGCCGGTCTGGATCGCGGCACCCTGACCGAGATTCACTGGGTGCTGCACCAGGTGCACGCCCGCCGCGCGGACCTCGGCGGCCGAGTCGTCGCGGCTGCCGTCGTCGACGCAGACGATGTTGGGGAAGGTCTTCTTCGCGGTGGCCGCGACCTCGCGGATCACCGTCGCCTCGTTGTAGACGGGGATCACCAGCCAGACATCGTCGTTGCTGGTGGCGCCGGAGGTCATGCCGGTAACCCTATCCGAGCCCGCACTGCGGATGCCCTACCCTGGTCGCGTGCCGATCGACGTGATGCTGCCGTTCTACGGCGACGTCGCACAGTTCCGGCAGGCGGTGACCAGCGTGCTCGACCAGCGCGACGGCGACCTGCGGCTGGTGGTGATCGACGACTGCTATCCGGATCCCGAACCGCGCGAGTGGCTCGAGTCGCTGACCGACCCGCGCGTGCATTACCAGCGGAATCAGACCAATCTCGGCGTCAACGGCAACTTCCGGCGCTGCGTCGAACTCGTCGAGGCCGACCACTTCGTCGTCATGGGCTGCGACGACTTGATGCTGCCCGACTACCTCGCCACCGTGCGAGGTCTGGCCCGCGACCACCCGCGGGCATCGGTGATCGCACCCGGCGTCGAGGTCATCGACGACCACGACCGGATCGTCACCCCGATGGGCGACCGCATCAAGGCGCTGCTGACCCCCAAGGCGAGCGTCGAATCGCCCGCGATCCTGACCGCCGAGGCGATGGCGACCAGCCTCTATCACGGCAACTGGACCTACTTCCCGTCGCTGCTCTGGCGCACCGACGCGGTCCGCGAGGTCGGTTTCCGGCCCGGCCTCGAGATCGTCCTGGACCTCGCCCTGCTCGTCGACCTGGCCGCCGCGGGCGGTTGCCTCGTGCGCGACCCGACGGTCGTCTTCCGATACCGCCGCCACGAGGCGTCGGTCAGTTCGGTCCAGGCCGTCGACGGGCGACGGTTCGCCGAGGAGAACGCCTTCTTCGCCGCCGAGGCCCGACGATGCGCCGCTCGTGGCTGGCCGCGCGCCGCCCGCGCCGCACGGCTCCACGCGACGTCGCGGCTCAACCACGCTCAGACCCGGGCGGTCGCCGCCGTGGGCCGACTCCGCAGGAACAGGCCGCATCCGTGAACGGCCATCCCGACCAGCGGACCGCCGATCAACGCGATCGCCACCCGGTCGGCCACGCCGAGTGGAAGTAGCAGCAGTCCGATCGACGCGAGCGTCGCGACCCACCAACCCGCCGCGTACCAGCGGTGCGCGCCGACCGCGATGGCCGCCGCGCCGGTCACGGTCAGCAGCGCGAGGGTCGTCGCGCCGAGGGTGAACCAGGCCAGGCCGAGCCCGGACAACCGGAAGTCGGCGCCGAACACCGTGCTCAGGAGCCACGGACCGATCGCCCACGCGGCCGCCGCACCCACCAGGCCGATGACGGTGACCACCGCCAGCGGTGCGGCCAAGGCCGCCGCAGGCCGGTCCCGCCCGTCCACGAACCGGGTGATCAGCACTCCCTGAAAGCTGTTCAGCGGCACCAGGAGTGGGGCACGGGTCAAGGTGACCGCAAGCACCACCGCACCGACCGTCGCGGTATCGGCCTCGTCTGGGCCCGTCACGTTGATCAGCACCGGGAAACCCATGACCAGGACCGCGCTCGCGGCGGCCGCCGCCATCGCGGTGACGGTGTTGACCGTGAAGCGCCGGGTCGGCACGTCGCCGGGCAGGCGCACCGCATGCCGGGCCGTCGGCGACGACGCGAGCAGGATCATCCAGGACACCGATCCGACGACGGTGATCACCAGGAATGCGATCAGCCCGCCGTCGAACACCACCGCGCCCAGCGCGCCGACCAGGCGGATCAGCGCGTCGACCGACAGCAGTGTCGCGAAAGCGCCCCAGGACACCGACCCCGACAGCGCGCCGGCCAGATGTGCGTACATCGCGAAGGACACGACACCGACCGAGAGCAGGATCACCGACAGCCATCGATCGTCGGTGAACACCCGGGCGCTCCACAGCGGGGACGACGCGGCCACGACGACACCGAGGGACAGCCCGACCGCGACGTTGACCCGCCACGGACGGACTAGGTGATCGGCCGGGCCGGCGCCGTCGGCGACCGCCCGCACCGCGCGGGTCGTCTCCTGCAACTGACCGTTCTGTGTGCCGGTCACCATGCCGTAGGCGGCCCAGAACACCGCGAACACGCCGTAACCGGCGGCCCCGAGATCGCGGGCCGCCAACAGCAAAACGAGGTAGCCCGATGCGGCGGCGATGATCGTCGCGATCGTCACCCGGCCGATCGCCCCACTCTGCATCGGGGGGCTCTAGGACGGCCCGGGGAACCGCGGCAGGGACGGCGTGAACAGCCATTCCTCCCACAGCGGGCCCAGCGACATCGACGAGAAGTTCGCCGCGAGTGCGATGAAGTCCTCGGTGGTGACCGATCCGTAGCGGTACTTGTCGGTCCAGCGTCGCAGCAGCGCGAAGAAGTTGCCGTCGCCGATCGTGAGGCGCAGGGCGTGCAGGGTCAGCGCGCCGCGCTTGTAGACCCAGTCGTCGAACATGCGTCTGGGCCCCGGGTCGGTGAGCGGCACCCGTACCGGGTGTGCGGCCAGTTTCTCGTAGTAGTGCCGTGCCCATTCGGTCGCGCTCGGGCCGCCCGAGCGTTGACTCCACAGCCACTCGGCGTAGCACGCGAAACCTTCGTGCAGCCAGATGTCGCGCCAGCGTGACAGCGTCACCGAGTTGCCGAACCACTGATGCGCGAGCTCGTGTGCGATCAGGCGTTCGGAGTGACGGGTGCCATTGCAGTGGTTGGCGCCGAAGGTGGAGAAGCTCTGGGCTTCGATCGGGATGTCGAGCGGATCATCGGTGACCACCACCGTGTAGGTGTGGAACGGGTAGGGGCCGAACATCTCGGTGAACGCCTCGATCATCTCCAGCTGTCGGCCGAAGTCGACGTCGAAGTTCTCCGACAGGCGTGCCGGCAGCACCGCGTCGACGCGAAAAGGTCTGGTGGCCAACGACTTCTTCTTGTACTGCCCGATCTGGATCGACGCCAGGTAGGTCGGCATCGGCTCCACCATCTGGTACACCCAGGTGGTTTGCGCGGCGCGGGTCCGCTTGGACTCGAGCACCCCGTTGGCCAGCGCGTAGTACGGCGTGTCCGTGGTGATCGAGATCCGGTAGGTGGCCTTCGCGGCGGGATGGTCGTCGCACGGGAACCACGAGCCGGCACCGTTGGGTTGGTTGGCACACAGCGCGCCGTTGGAGAGTTCCTCCCAGCCCACCTCACCCCAGGGGCCGCGGATCGGCCGGGGTGTCCCGGCGTAGCGGATCGCGATGGTGAACGCGCCGCCGGGCGGCACGGGCGCATCCGGCGTGATGGTCAGCTTGCGGTTGCGGTGTGCGTAGCGTGCCCGGCGCTCGTTGACCGTCACCTTCGACACCGCCAACGACGACCCCAGATCCAGGCTGAAGCGCTGCAGGTGGATGAACGACGTGGCGGTCAATGTGGCGGTGCCCTCGAGACGGTTCGCCGACACCTTGTACTCGAGGTTCAGGTCGTAGCGGGAGATGCGGTACCCGAGATTGCCGTTGTCCGGCAGGTACGGATCGAGCGCATCCGCGGGGGTGCCGAGGAGGGGCTGTCGTGGACCTTTGCCCGACTTACCCGGCACAAATCCTCCCACTTCTCGCGGCGCGTATGTCCCGCGTCGGCTGCACGCCGTCGCGGACACTTAGGTTACCTGCCGGACTCGTCGAGCACCCGGCGGCATGCATGTGGCAGCATGAGGCAGGTAACCGGACTCTGGTCCGCTTAAAGCTCGACGACAAACGAAAGGCAGACGATGTTCGGATTGCGAAGCCCGGCGTTCTTCGTGGCGCGATTGATTCTCGGCTACATCTTCATCATGCACGGCTGGCAGAAGCTGCACACCAACGGAATCAGCAACGTGGAGAAGATGTTCGACGGCATGGGCGTGCCCGCCCCGGAGATCGCGGCGCGCTATGCGACGTGGGTGGAGTTCGTCGGCGGCATCCTCCTGATCCTCGGGCTGTTCCTCCCGGTGGTCGCGGTCCTGCTGATCATCGACATGGTCGGCGCGATCATCTACGCCCACTGGGATCACGGGTTCTGGAGCAGCGACGGCGGCTACGAACTGCCCCTCGCGCTCATCGCCGGTCTGCTCGCGGTCGGCTTCGCCCAGGCAGGCCGGACCGCGGCCGACAACTACATCTTCCGGCGCCGGCGCCGGGGCGATGTCGTCGTCGACTGAGGAAGGACCGGGGGGTCACCCCGCCCAGGGCGCGATCGGATTGCCCTGCCAGCGGGTGTGAGCGGGCACCACGTCGCCGCGCATCACCAGTGAGGCCGGGCCGACGGTCGCCGACTCGCCCAGACCGGACGCGGGCAACGCCACGCAGTGCGGTCCCAGCGTGGCGCCCGCCTCCAGCGTGACGTGGTCCATGGCCATCACCCGGTCGTGGAAGAGATGGGTCTGCACGACACAGCCGCGTTGCACGGTCGCGCCGTCGCCGAGTGTGACGAGGTCGGCCTCGGGCAGCCAATAGGTCTCGCACCAGACGCCCTTGCCGATGTCGGCGCCCAGCATGCGCAGCCACACGTTGAGGATCGGCGTGCCGGCGGCCGCGTTGGCGAACCACGGTGCCGCGACGGTCTCGACGAAGGCGTCGGAGAGTTCGTTGCGCCAGACGAACGAGCTCCACAGCGGATGCTCGGAGACGGTGATCCGGCCGACCACGAGCCACTTCGCGGCGGCCGCAATGCAGCACGCCATCGCGCCCGCCACCAGGAGCAGCAGCCCGCTGACCAGCCCGGCGATCCAGTACTCGCCGTGCACCGCGATGTACTGCAGGCCGATCAGCATGAACAGACCGAGGCCGAAGGACACCATCACCGGGATGATCCGGAGCGTCTCGACGATCGCCCGCGCGACCTTCAGCTTCGTCGGGGGATCGAAGGTGCGCGACGTGTCGGTCCGGGCCGCGGTCCGGCGCAACCGCACCGGCGGGCTGCCCAGCCAGCTCGAGCCCGATTTCGCCCTGTCGGGGGTGGCCGACAGCACCGCGACCAGGCTGTTCTTCGGTACTTTGCGGCCCGGTGCGGTCATTCCGGAGTTGCCCAGGAACGAGCGTTTGCCGATCTTGGCCTCGTCGATGTGCATCCACCCGCCGCCGAGTTCGTACGACGCGACCATCGTGTCGTCGGCGAGGAACGCGCCGTCGCCGATGCTGGTGAACTTCGGCAGCACCAGGGCGGTGGAGATCTCGGTCCCGGAGCCCACCGTCACCCCGAGGATGCGGAACCACACCGGCGTCAGCAGGCTGGCGTAGAGCGGGAACAGGTACGTGCGGGCGGAGTCGAGGAGGCGCTCGGTCATCCAGACCTGCCATCCGACGCGAGACCGCACCGGGTGGTAGCCCTTCTCCAGCCCGATGCCCAGCAACCGCACCAGGATCGCGGTGATCGCGGCGAAGACGAACAGACTCGCGATCGTGGCCACTGGCAGCAGCGCCAGGCAGCGCAGCGCGACACTCCGCAGGTGGTCGGCGTGGATGGCCCACGAACCCATCACCGTCAGTCCCACGGCGAGCGCGATCAGCGGGATCGCCGCGAGCAGCAGCGACGAGATGCCGTAGATCGGCACCCACCAGGCGGCGCGGGGTGGTCGGTGATCGGGCCACGGGTGATCGGCCTTGCCGGCCTTGATGGCGGGTGAGCCCGCCCAGTCCTGGCGGGACTTCACCCGGCCGATGACCGCCGATCCGGGTGCCACCTCGGCGTCGCGTCCGACCACCGCGCCCGGCAGCAGTGTCGAGCGGGCGCCGATGGTCGCGCCACGCTTGATCACGATCTCCCCGATGTGCACGATGTCGCCGTCGATCCACCAGCCGGCGAGATCGACCTCGGGTTCGATCGACGCGCCCTCCCCGACGGTGAGCATGCCGGTCACCGGCGGAATCGTGTGCAGGTCGACGCCCTTGCCGATGTCGGCGCCCAGGGCCCGCGCCAGGTAGATCATCCACGGTGCCCCCGCGAGGTTGACCGCGCCGCTCGCATCGAGCAGCCGCTCGGCCACCCAGAGCCGCAGGTGCGTGCGGCCGCCCCGCGGATAGGTTCCGGGCCTCAGGCCGGCGAGCAACATCCGGGCGCCGATCGCGGCGATCACCATGCGGCCGGCGGGTGTGATGAACACGAGGAAGGCGACGAGCAGGATCCACCAGTTCACCGGCACGAGCCACGGCACGTCCCGGCCGGAGGCGTCGACGATCCACGCCGCCACGTTGTTGGCCACGCCCAGCCACGTCGCCCACTGCAGTCCGGTCAGCGTGCTCAGCGGCACCGACGCGGCCAGCTGCGCGAGTCCGGTGCTGCGTGGTGTCGGTGCGACCGTGCGAGGGACGGCCTTGACGGTGGGCTTGTGCTCGTCGAGCATCTCGGCGAGCGAGCCGAGGCGTGGATGGTCGTACAGGTCGGCGACGGTGATCTCGGGGTAGCGGGCCCGCAGTGCGGTCACGAGTTGCGCGGCGGCCAGCGATCCGCCGCCCTCGGCGAAGAAGTCGGCCTTCGGGGTCGAGATCGTCACGCCGAGCACGCTGGTCCACTGCTCTGCCACCCACGCCTCGGTCTCGGTGAGGTCGCTGGTGTCGGCGGTGTTCTCGACACCCGGAAGGGGCCACGGCAGGGCGTTGCGGTCGACCTTCCCGGAGGTGCGGGTGGGGAGTTCGTCGACGAGCGCCAGGCGCGGGACCATCGGCGCGGGCAACTGCTCGCTCAGATGCGCGTGCGCGGCGGCCACATCGAAGTCCGGGTTCGTCGACACCAGATACCCGACGAGCAGGCTGTTGCCCGCCGCGGTCTTGCGGACCGCGGCGGCCGCACCGCCGACACCCGGGAGTTGTTGCAGCGCATTGTCGATCTCGCCCAGCTCGATCCGCCGGCCACCGACCTTCACCTGGTCGTCGGCGCGGCCCTGGAACAGCAGGCCGGCCGGGTCGAGCCGCACCAGATCGCCGCTGCGGTACGCCCGTTCCCACCCGAGAGTGGGCATGGGAGCGTACTTTTCGGCGTCCTTGGCCGGGTCGAGGTAGCGCGCCAGGCCGACCCCGCCGATGACGAGTTCACCGACCTCGCCCTCGGCCACCGGCGTTCCGTCCGCGCCGACGACGGCGAGATCCCAACCGGGGAGCGGCAGCCCGATCCGGACGGGACCCGTGCCGTCCATCATCGCCGCGCATGCGACGACGGTGGCCTCGGTGGGACCGTAGGTGTTCCACACCTCGCGGCCGTCGACGGCCAGCCGCTCGGCGAGTTCCGGTGGGCATGCCTCTCCGCCGAAGATCAACAGCCGCACCGCTTCCAGAGCCTCCGGCGGCCACAGCGACGCCAGCGTCGGGACGGTCGACACGACGTTGATGTCGCGCTGCACCAGCCACGGCCCGAGGTCCATGCCGCTGCGCACCAACGAGCGCGGTGCCGGCACCAGACACGCGCCGCTGCGCCACGCCAGCCACATCTCCTCGCAGGACGCGTCGAAGGCCACCGACAATCCGGCCAGCACCCGGTCGCTCGGTCCCAAGGGGTCGTCGAGCAGGAACATGCGGGCCTCGGCATCGACGAATGCCGCGGCGTTGCGATGGCTGACCGCCACACCTTTCGGCGTGCCGGTGGAACCCGACGTGAAGATGATCCAGGCGTCGTCGTCGACGGTGGGCCGGCCGGTCGGCGGGGGCGCTGCGCCCTCGGCGCGGACCGGTCGGATGCCGCCGGCCTCGACGATCACGTCGACCTGCGCCTCACCGAAGACGAGTTCGGCGCGCTCGTCGGGATCGTCGGCGTCGACCGGCACATAGGCGGCGCCCGCGTAGAGCGTGGACAGGATGGCCACATACAGATCCCGCGACCCGGACGGCATCCGGATGCCGACACGCCCGCCACGCCCGACGCCGGCCGCGACGAGACGGTCCGCTCCACGCCGCACCAGGCCGGACAGCTGCGAATAGGAGACGGTCAGGTCTCCGTCGTCGATCGCGGGCGCATCGGGATGGTTGGCGACCGTCTCGTCAAGGATGTCGCAGAGCGTTCGCGGCGCGCTGGCCTGCGGCGACAACAGGAATTGGGACGGTATGGGCACGCGTCACCACCATCGTTTCGGCACGGAACGCAGAATATAGCCGACGGGAACGACAAGCGCGGTTGACACGGGTGAACAACAGGTGGTGGGTGTCCCCGCGTGCCGCAGTGGTGACGTCGGGCGCGAAACCCCGGTGATCGAAGACATCGGCGTCGCAATCCGGTGTAGTTTTCGCACTGACGTATCTCAGCATGCCTGTGACGACGATTGTGTGATCAGGGAGGAATGAGCATGCCCATCGTGCATCATCGCAAGCCCAGTCTCCTGTCGTATCCGATGTGGATCGGCTCACGATTCCTGCTGCGCCCGACGCTCGCGCTGTGGCCGCTGACCCGGTCGGGAATGGCCGGTCTGTTCCTCATCGACCGGATGATGGCCGTCGGCCCGAAGCCGTCCGGGGTGGTGCGCGAACCGATGACACTGGCCGATCGGCCCGTCGAACTGATCATGCCGTCGGGCCCGTCGCGGCGCGATTCCGAGACCGCGGTTCTCTACCTGCACGGGGGAGCGTTCGTGGTCTGCGGTCTGGGCTCGCATCGGTCGATCGCCAGCCGGCTGTCCCGCGCCTGCGAACTGCCCGTGTTCTCCCTCGACTATCGACAGCTCCCCAAGTCGGGCGTCGGCGCGTCGGTGGTGGACGCGGTCGCCGCCTACCGGGAACTGATCGAGGAGCGCGGGTATCGGCGCGTGATCGTGGCCGGCGACTCCGCGGGCGGGTTCCTGGCCGGCAAGGTCGTGGAGGCCGCCGCTCGCGAGGGTCTCCCGCGACCCGTCGCGGTCCTCGGGTTCTCTCCGCTGCTCGATCTCGACGTGGGGACCCACCCGGATCGGTCGAGCCGTTCGGACGCCTACATCCCGCGACGCAAGATGGCCACGCTCACGCCGCTGTTCGAGCGCGGACCGGTCCCGTTCACCGGCGTCCGCCGCATCACCGCACTCGCCGGGCCCGACTTCCCGCCGACCGCCCTGATCACGGCCGAGGGCGAGATGCTCGAGCCCGATGCGATCGACCTCGTGGAGCTCCTCGACGAGGCCGGCGTCGACGCCGTCGCACACAGTTACGCCTGGCAGGTGCACGCGTTTCCGGTGATGGTGAGCCGTCATCCCGAGACGGTCCATTCGATCGAGGTCACCGCGGAGTTCGTGACGCAGGCGATTCGGGACGCGAAGGACGCCGACGTTCGTAAGGACAAGCGGGCCGGCTGACATGGTGATGAACAACGACTTCCAGCGCGGAGCACAGAGCTTCTCGCGCGGGATGACCATCGTCGGCTCGATCATCCTGATGATCTGCGTCGCGCTGCTCACCGTGAACTGGTGGAACGAGGGCCGGTGGGTGTGGGTGGCGATCGGCATCGCGATCATCATCGTGAACATCGCGCTGGTGTTCCTGCAGTTCCGTCGCCGCAAGTTCCCCACGCCGGGGGGTCCGACCGACGACGATTCCCCCGGTTCCTGACACTGATCTAACGTGCCGCCCACTCGTGCCACGCCAGTTCGCGCACGACGATGACCGGACCGTCCGGGCGCCGATCCCGGTACTGGCCGTACTTTGCCGCCAGCACGTCGATGCCGTGCGCCCCGATCTCGTCGGCGGCGTCGACGACCTCCGCGACACCGTCGACCCGCACCCACCACAGTTCGTCCCAGTCGTCGGAGTAGTGGTCCACCAGCACCGACACCGCGGGGTTCACCGCGATGTTCGCCAGACGACGCAGCGCGCGGGTGCGTTTCGGCTTGTGGTCCACGCAGGTGTAGAGCGTGTCGTCCTCGACGGCGAACACCATCGGGACCAGATGCGGTTGCCCGTCCGCGCCCACGGTCGCCAGCCGCGCGACCCGCGCCTGCGTGAATCGCTCCCGCATCATGACGGATAGCTCCGGCGGAGGCCGGCGAGCAACACCGAGACCATGCGCCGCTCGTCGTAGTCGCCGTCGCCGCGCGCGCCGGCGCAGAGATTGCCGATCGCCCGCATCAACTCCAGCGCCTGCACGTCGGCGACCACCTCACCGGCGTCGGCTGCCGCGTCGAGCAATTCCGCACAGACCGGCACCAGCCGGTCGAGGAAGTAGGCGTGCAGCGCGTCGAAGCGAGCGTGGTCGGACCGAAGTGCCGCGGCGAGACCATGTTTGGTGACCAGGAAATCGAGGAACCGGTCCACCCAGTCGACGAGCGCGGCATACGGGGTCGGACTGCTCGCCAACAGGGCCGGCCCGGCCTCGGCGCAGGCCTCGATCTGGTGCCGATAGACCGCCAGCACCAGGTCGGCCCGGGTGGGGAAGTGGCGGTAGATCGTGCCCACCCCGACCCCCGCCTCGGCCGCGACGTCGCGGACCGGCGCGTCGACACCCGAGCGGACGAAGACGGCCGCGGCGGCGTCGAGAAGGCGCTGCTCGTTGCGGCGCGCATCGGCGCGCTTCGTCGTCGTCAATCCCACTCCTCCCGCGTCCTCTTGCTAAGCGGAACATTGATCCGTATCGTAATCGGAGCAAGGTTCCGATTCTTCATGCTGCCAGATCCGTTCCTCCCACGCGCCGTGACCGAAGGATTCATCCCATGGCCCAGCAACCCGCCCCCACGTTCGGAATCGCGACCGCTCCGATGCAGACCGACTACGACGCCGTCCGCCGGCTCTGGGTCGAGGCCGACGCGATCCCCGAGATCGATCACGCCTGGCTGTTCGATCACCTGTTGCCGATCGCCGGAGACCTGCACGGCCCCATCTTCGAGGGGTGGACCCTGCTGAGTGCACTCGCCGCGCAGACCTCACGGCTGCGCCTCGGAATCCTGGTCACCAGCAACAGATTCCGGCCACCGGCGGTGCTCGCCAAGATCGCCACCACCGTCGACATCGTGGCCGGCGGGCGGATGGATTTCGGGATCGGCGCCGGGTCGCGGCTGAGTGTGCCGTTCGCGCGTCGCGAATACGAGGCACACGGACTGCCGTACGCCGGCATGTCGGATGCCGTCGGCAGCCTCGACGAGGCGTTGACGATCATCCGCCGCCTCTGGACCGATGACGAGCCGTTCGATTTCGACGGCCGCCACCATCACCTCGTCGGCGCCATCGGGAATCCGAAACCCGTCCAACGGCCACATCCGCCGATCGTCGTCGGCGGCCGCTCCACGCCGACGCTGCGCGTGGTCGCCCGGCACGCCGACGTGTGGAACACACCCGGGGACGACCTCGCCGTGGCCGTCCGGCGCAGCCGTGAACTCGACGCCCTCTGCGAGGACATCGGACGCGACCCCGCCGGCATCGCCCGATCCATCTACCTGCCGGTGTCCATCGAGCGTCCCGAGCAGACGCGCGATGCCATCGCCGCCGCGCGCGACGCCGGGTTCCCGCACATCGTGCTCGGTCTGCCCGCTCCCTACCGGCCCGGCATGGCCCGCTGGGTCGCCGACGAGGTGATCGGCAGGCTCGCGGTCACGCGGTGAGTTCGCACCCGTCGGGGCTCTTGGCCTCATCGGCGAACTGCGTGCGATAGAGCTCCGCGTAACGTCCGTTGCGCGCCAACAGGGTTGGGTGATCGCCACGCTCGACGACCCGCCCCTCCTCGAGCACCACGATCTCGTCGGCGGCGCGAATCGTGGACAACCGATGCGCGATCACGATCGACGTCCGATCCGCCAGTGCCTCGGACAGTGCTTCCTGCACAGCCGCTTCCGACGTCGAGTCGAGATGCGCGGTCGCCTCGTCGAGGATGACCACCGCGGGATGGGCGAGGAGCAGGCGGGCGATCGTCAGTCGTTGCCGCTCACCGCCGGAGAGGCGATAGCCGCGTTCGCCGACGACGGTGTCGAGGCCGTCGGGCAGGGACGCGATCAGGTCGTCGAGTCTGGCCCGCCGCAACGCGGCCCACACCTGTTCGTCGGTCGCCGACGGGTTCGCGATCATCAGGTTGGCCCGGACGGTGTCGTGGAACAGGTGCCCGTCCTGGGTGACGAGACCGATGGTCCGGTGGACCGATGCGCTGCGCAGATCCCGAACATCTGTGCCGTTCAAGCGAATTGCCCCCGCGTCGACATCGTAGAGACGCGTCGCCAGGCTCGCGATCGTGGACTTGCCAGCGCCGGAACTGCCCACCAGTGCGATCATCTTTCCGGCCGGCGCGTCGAGATCGACATGGTGCAGCACCGTCGCTCCGCCCCGACTGTCCAGTTGCGCAACCTCTTCCAGTGAGGCCAGGGAGACCTTGTCGGCCGAGGGATAGGCGAAGGACACGTCCTCGAAGGTCACCGACACCGGGCCGTCCGGAACGTCCCGCGCATCGGGCTTGTCGACGATCAGCGGTGCTAGGTCGAGCACCTCGAACACCCGCTCGAAGCTGACCAGGGCACTCATGACCTCGATGCGCGCGTTGGCGAGCGCCGTCAACGGCGCGTACATGCGGGTGAGCAGCAATGCCAGCGACACCACCGCGCCCGCGGACAGATGCTGGTGCACGGCCAGCCATCCACCGAGTCCGTACACGAGGGCGAGCGCGAGCGCGGACACCAGCGTCAGCGCGGTCATGAACCAGCTCTGCACCATCGCCCGTCGAACCCCGATGTCGCGCACCCGATCCGCGCGGTCGGCGAACTCCGCGGATTCGGTGTCCGGGCGGCCGAACAGCTTGACCAGCGTGGCGCCGGGGGCGGAGAACCGTTCGGTCATCTGCGTCGACATCCGGGCGTTGTACTCGGCCGCCTCACGGGACAACGCGGCCATCCGGCCGCCCATCCGCCGGGCCGGGATGACGAAGATCGGCAACAGCACCAGCGCGAAAAGGGTGACCTGCCAACTGATAGCGATCATCACCCCGAGGGTCAGGGCCAGCGTGACCACGTTGGACACCACGCCGGACAGCGTGTCGCTGAACGCCCGCTGCGCTCCGATCACGTCGTTGTTGAGCCGACTCACCAGGGCGCCGGTGCGCGTGCGGGTGAAGAAGGCGACGGGCATCGTCTGCACGTGGTCGAACACCGCGCGCCGCAGATCGAGGATCAGGCCCTCGCCGATGTTCGCGGAGAACCAGCGGGTCAGGATCGACGCCGCGGCCTCGACGACCGCGATCACCGCGATCAGCACCGCCAACCCGACGATCGCGCCGCCGGGCCCGTCGGCGGTGACCGGAGCCGCCCCGCTTCCGGTGATCAGGTTGACGACCCGTCCGGCGAGGAGTGGGGTCACCACGGTCAGTACCGCGGTCAGCACCGACAACGCGAGGAACGCGGCGATCCGCCGCCGATGCGGGCGGGCGAAGCCGCCGATCCGCCGCAGCGTGGAGCGACGTTCCCCGCGCAGTTTCTGCACGTCCGGGGCCGTCATGGTCTTGTACATGGCGTCCCAGGCCACCGATTCCATGCTCATGGGCCCAGGGTAGAACTTCAAGTGAGCTTGAGGTCTACGCGCGGGCAACCCGGCCATCCGCGCGACCACGGAGATTCTCGGACACGACGCGGTGGTCGGCGCCGTTCATGCCGGCGTCCGGGTCGTCACACCCATGCCCCGCATTAGATCCCCGTCATCACGCTCCGGCGCACGCTGAGTACGTTGGACGGAGAAACGATCATCGGTGGAGGTCCGCGCCGGACGGCCCGCGCGGGCAGGAATGAGGCGGCATGGCACAGCAACTCAAACTCGGTTTCAAGGCGTCGGCGGAGCAGTTCGATCCGCGTGAACTCGTCGAGATCGCGGTGGCCGCCGAGGAGCACGGGATGGATTCGGTCGCGGTCAGCGATCACTTCCAGCCGTGGCGACACAACGGTGGCCATGCCCCGTTCTCGATCGCCTGGATGGCCGCGGTCGGCGAGCGCACCAAGCGGGTGCAGATCGGCACCTCGGTCATGACGCCGACCTTCCGCTACAACCCGGCCGTCATCGCGCAGGCCTTCGCGTCGATGGGCTGTCTGTACCCCGGACGCATCATGCTCGGCGTGGGCACCGGTGAAGCCCTCAACGAGTACGCGACCGGATTCACCGGCGAGTGGCCGGAGTTCAAGGAACGGTTCGCACGTCTGCGCGAGGCCATCGCGCTGATGCGGGAACTGTGGACCGGCGACGAGGTGAACTTCGACGGCGAGTACTACCACACGCAGGACGCCTACATGTACGACGTGCCGGAGCAGCCGATCCCGGTGTACGTGGCCGCCGGCGGCCCGGTCGTCGCGCGGTATGCCGGCCGCGCCGGCGACGGCTTCATCTGCACCTCGGGAAAGGGTGCCGACCTGTACGAGGAGAAGCTGATCCCGGCGGTCAAGGAAGGTGCCGAGAAGGCCGGCCGCGACTTCGAGTCGATCGACCGGATGATCGAGATCAAGATCTCCTACGATCCGGATCCCGAACTCGCGCTGGAGAACACGAGGTTCTGGGCGCCGCTCTCGTTGACCGCCGAGCAGAAGCACAGCGTCAACAGCTCCACCGAGATGGAGCGCCTGGCCGACGAACTGCCCATCGAGCAGGTCGCCAAGCGCTGGATCGTCGCCTCCGACCCCGACGAGGCGGTCGAGAAGGTCAAGTTCTACACCGACTGCGGCCTCAACCATCTGGTGTTCCACGCCCCCGGCCATGATCAGCGCCGGTTCCTGGAGAACTTCGAGAAAGACCTCGCGCCGCGCCTGCGCGCGCTGTCCGTCTAGCTCCGTCGCGCTCGGGCGTCGGGCTCCTCGGACAACGGTTAGCCTGGGTGCAGGGTCGGTCACCCACCACACCGCACTCGCGCTCGAGGAGTACCCGAATGCGCAAGCTCACACTGTTCATGGCGGCGGCGACAGTGATCGCCGCCGGTGGCGCGGTCACCGCGGCCGTCGCCGATTCGCCCACGGCGGCCGCGCCGCTGCCGCTGCCGTGCGGTTCGTTCGCGGGCTCCGGGCCCGCACCCGACTGCGTGTACGTCCTGGACGGCCGCTCCCTGCAGATATCCCTGCGCAACACCGCCACCGCGCCCGTCCCGGTGGTCTGCAACCTGCTGTGGCCGCTCGCCGACCGGCCGTTGAGTACCACGACGATGGGGGCGGGGGAGCGCGGTTCCCTGTCGACGACGGCGGCTCCCGGCGTGCAGCGGTACACCGTCGATTGCCGCAGCACCGTCCCCGTCGGCGACGCCGTCCGACGGTCCGTGGTGCTGACACTGTCGGTGCCCGGCTACGCTGCGCCCGCACCGGTCGCTCCGACAGCGCCGCGGTGGACGCCGCCGAAACCGACGTCGACCTGGCGTCCTCCGCCGAAGCCGCCGACCGTCACGCAGATGCCACCGGCCCTGACGCAGATGCCATCGGCGAGACCGAACCGGACGCCGAACCCCTGCCGGTGGCCGCGGCCCGCGAGGCCCACCACGGACCCCACCACCACCGTGCCGCGCTGCTGAGATCTGGACGACACACCCCGGGGTATGCCCGACTACCGTAGACCGTCATGGATCGTGAACGGATGGTGGACGTCGGGGTGGCGGTGGTGTCGCGGTTCGGTGCCCGAGCGCTGAGTCTGACCTCTGTGGCGCGACAGGCCGGCGTCGCCCGCGCCACCGCGTACCGGATGTTCGGTGGCCGTGACGCGCTCGTGGCCGCGATCGTCGAGCGCGAAGTCGCCACCATGCGGGTCAGACTGCGCGAATGGGCCGACACCGCGCCCGACCCGGCGGGCAAGGTCCGTGCCCAGATCCTGCACGTGCTGCCCTACATCCGTGAGCACGAGGCATTGCAGTACGTGCTGCGCAACGAACCCGAGGAGATCGTCCGGGCGCTGGTCGTCACCAAGGACGCCACCGGTCCGACGTTCATCCAGCAGATCGTCGAGCAGACCCTCCCAGACCTCGACCCCGCCACCGCCGAGCGGCTCGTGCCCAGCCCGGAGGGTGCCGCCGAGTTCCTCGTGCGGACCGTCTACTCACTCATGCTCGTGCCCGATTCCGCGCTCACCGACGACGAGATCGCCGACCTCGTCGTCCGCGCCATCGTGCGGTAGCGCGGCCGGCCCTCGCACCGCCGCGTTACAGTTGCGGTGAATGTGTAAAGGAGTGGGGATGGACCGCGCTGACGAGACCGACCTGCCGGTGGTGGGTATGAGGCGACCGCTCTGGGGTGACCCGGACGCCGTGACCGAATTGCCCGAGGCGGCCCGCGCCCTGGCCGGACCCGACGCCGCGGCCCGCCCCGCGGTCGATCCCGCCGACATCGCGCTGGCCGCCTCCGCGGTGCCGGATGCGGTACGGAACGCGCTGGCCGATGCGCTCGGCGCGGTACACGTCTCGGACACCCACGACGACCGCATCGCGCACACCCGCGGCTACTCCACCCCGGATCTGCTCGCGCTGCGGGCCGGTGACGCCACCGATGCGCCCGATCTCGTCCTCACCCCCGGCTCCCACGACGAGGTGCTGCGGGTCCTCGAGATCTGTTCGTCGCACCGTGTGGCGGTGGTGCCGTTCACCGGCGGCACATCGGTGGTCGGTGGACTCACGCCGGACCGTTCCGGTTTCGACGGCGTCGTCAGCGTCGACACCCGGCGGCTCGACCAGCTCGTGGAGATCGACGAGATCTCCCGCACCGCGACCCTGCAGGCCGGGCTGAGGGGCGTGGCCGCCGAGGCGTTGCTGCGCTCGAAGGGCTATACGCTGGGCCATTTTCCGCAGTCGTACGAGGGTGCGGGTCTCGGCGGGTATGCCGCGACCCGCTCGGCAGGCCAGTCGTCGGCCGGGTACGGGCGGTTCGACGAGATGGTCGAGGGACTCGTGCTCGCCACGCCGCGGGGCACCATCGAACTCGGCACCGCGCCGAGATCGGCGGCGGGACCCGACCTCCGCCAACTCGTTCTCGGGTCGGAGGGCGCGTTCGGCATCATCACCGCCGTCACCGTGCGCATCCGCCCCGCACCGACGCAGAGGGTCTTCGAAGGCTGGCGTTTCGACGATTTCGACGCCGGCGCCACGGCTCTGCGTTCGCTGGCCCAGGACGGCCCGATGCCGACGGTGCTGCGGCTGTCCGACGAGACGGAGACCGCGATCAACCTGGCCGATCCGTCGAAGATCGGAGCCGACGCCGGTGGCTGCATGGTCATCGTCGGGCATGAGGGCGACGCCGACGACGTGGGGCGCCGCCGCGCCACGACCACCGCCACCCTCGAACGTCTCGGCGGCCGGGCGGCCGGCACCGAACCCGGCGAGGCGTGGCGCGCCGGCCGGTTCCGTGCCCCCTACCTGCGGGATCCGCTGCTGGAGGCCGGTGTGCTCGTGGAGACGCTGGAGACGGTCACCTACTGGTCGCGGCTGACCGACCTCAAGCAGGCGGTGACCGACGCCCTCACCGCCACGTTGACCGCGCAGGGCACGCCGCCGCTGGTGATGTGCCACGTCAGTCACGTCTACGCGGCCGGGGCGTCGTTGTATTTCACCGTGGTCTGCCCGCAGACCGACGACCCGCGCGCTCAGTGGGCCGCGGCGAAAACGGCCGCCAACGACGCCATCGGTGCCGCGGGCGCGAGCATCACCCACCATCACGCGGTCGGCCGCGACCACCGTTCCGCCTACCACGTCGAGATCGGCGACCTCGCCCTCGAGAGTCTGCGTGCGGTCAAGCGAACCCTCGATCCGGCCGGCATCTGCAATCCGGGTGTGCTGCTCTGAGCGTGACACCGGTCGGTTGCCACGTGGCCCCAACGTATCGCCGTTAGGCTCATGCCCATGGGTGCAGACACCGTTTCGTCGAACGCCATCTACGTCGCCTCCGCGGAGGGGGACACCGGAAAATCCACCATCGCACTCGGACTCCTTGCCCTCCTGTCGGCCACCGGCGGACGGATCGGGGTATTCCGCCCGATCTCCCGCGCGGCCGCCGGGGAACGCGACTACATCATGGAATTGCTCATCGAGCACGACTCCGTGGACATCGGCTACGACGACTGCATCGGCGTCACCTACGAGCAGGTCCACGAGGACCCCGACGGCGCGATCGGCGAGATCGTCGCCCGGTTCCACGCGGTGGAGTCGCGGTGCGACACCGTCCTGGTGATCGGCTCGGACTACACCGACGTCGGTTCGCCATCCGAACTCAGCTACAACGCGCGGATCGCCGCCAACCTGTCGGCGCCGATCATCCTGGCGCTCAAGGCCACCGACCGCACGCCGATGGATCTTCGGGCCCTGGCCGAACTCGCCGTGAACGAGATCTCCGCCGCGCACTCCACGACCGCCGCGATCGTCGTCAACCGCTGTGACCCCGATCACCTCACGATGATCGGTGCCGAGGTGGGCAGCATCGGCATCCCGACGTGGTGCCTCCCCGAGGATCCGGTGCTGGTGGCGCCGACGATCGGCGAGTTGATGACCGCGCTGGATGCCGAGTTGTACAGCGGCGAAGAGGAATTGCTCGATCGTGAGGCGCTGCGGGTGATGGTCGGCGGGATGACCGCCGAGCACATCCTGGAACGTCTCAGTGACGGAACCGTCGTCATCACCCCCGCGGATCGCTCGGATGTCCTCTTGGCACTCGTCAATGCCAATGTGGCCCAGGGGTTTCCGCGCCTGTCCGGCATCATTCTCAATGGCGGCCTGCATCCCCACCCGATGATCGAGGCACTCGTCAGCGGGCTCAAGCCGAGCCTGCCGATCATCGCCTGCACGCAGGGCACCTATGAGACGGCACGCACCGCGGCACACACCCGGGGCCGGGTGGCGGTGGGCTCGGCGCGCAAGATCGATGCGGCACTTACGCTTATGGAAGAGCATGTCGACTCGGCCGCGATCCTGAAGATCCTCGACGTGCACTCGCCGTCGGTCGTCACGCCGCAGATGTTCGAGTACAACCTCATCTCACGTGCGCGGACGGCATCGAAACACATTGTGCTGCCCGAAGGTGAAGAGGATCGCATCCTGCGGGCCTCCGGTCGGCTGCTGCGCCGTGGCGTCGCCCGACTGACCCTGCTCGGAGTCGCGGACGTGGTGCACAAGCGGGCACAGGAACTCGGCATCGACCTGTCCGGCGCCGAGGTCATCGACCCGACGTCGGCCGAGCAGACGGCGGAGTTCGCCGAGCTCTACACCGAACTGCGCAAACACAAGGGGATGACGCTCGACCGCGCCACCGAGATGATGCACGACGTCTCGTATTTCGGCACCATGATGGTGCACACCGGCCTCGCCGACGGCATGGTGTCCGGCTCGGTGCACACCACCGCGCACACCATCCGTCCGGCGTTCGAGATCATCAAGACGAAACCCGGTGTGTCGACGGTGTCGAGCGTGTTCTTCATGTGCCTGACCGATCGGGTGCTCACCTACGGCGACTGCGCGGTGGTTCCCGACCCGACCGCCGAACAACTGGCCGACATCGCGATCTCGTCGGCGCACACCGCAGCCCAGTTCGGGATCGACCCCCGGGTCGCGATGCTCTCCTACTCGACCGGCGAATCCGGCACGGGCGCCGACGTCGACAAGGTGCGGCAGGCGACCGAGTTCGTGCGGCAACGCGCTCCCGAGATACTCGTGGAAGGCCCGATCCAGTACGACGCGGCGGTGGAACCCAGTGTCGCCGAGACGAAGATGCCGGACTCGCCGGTGGCCGGGCAGGCCACCGTGCTGATCTTCCCCGATCTCAACACCGGCAACAACACGTACAAAGCGGTGCAGCGCAGCGCAAATGCCATCGCCATCGGCCCGGTGCTGCAAGGGCTCAACAAACCCATCAACGATCTGTCGCGCGGCGCGCTGGTCTCCGACATCGTCAACACGGTGGCGATCACCGCGATTCAGGCGCAGAACGGCGCGGAGGTGACCGAGTGAGTACGGTCGCCGGGGCGGTGCTGGTACTCAATGCCGGGTCGTCGTCGCTGAAATACCAACTGGTGCACCCGGAGACCGAAGAGGTGTTCGCCGAGGGGATCGCCGAACGGATAGGTGACCACGACTCGTCGATCACGCACGCACAGGGCGACACGGAGGCCGTCGAGAAGCGTGCGATGCCCAATCACCTGGCCGCGATCGAATTCATCACGGGGCTGTTCGCCGAGAGTGGCATCGACCTCGCGAACGCCGGTCTGTCCGCGGTCGGGCACCGGGTGGTGCACGGCGGTCGCACCTTCTTCCACCCCACCCTGATCACCGACGAGGTGATCAGCGAGATCTCCCGCATCTCTTCGCTTGCGCCGCTGCACAATCCGGCCAACCTGATCGGAATCGACGCGGCCCGTGAACTCCTGCCCGAGGTTCCGTCGGTCGGCGTGTTCGACACCGCGTTCTTCCACACCCTGCCCGAGTCGGCGGCCACCTATGCGATCGATCGCGGTGTCGCAGGTCTACATGCCATCCGCCGCTACGGATTCCATGGCACGAGCCACGAGTACGTCTCGGGTCAGGTGGCCGCATTCCTGGAACGGCCCTACGATCAGCTGCACCAGATCGTGCTGCACCTGGGTAACGGTGCGTCGGCGTCGGCGATCGCCGACGGGCAGCCGATCGACACCTCGATGGGGATGACCCCGCTCGAGGGGCTCGTCATGGGAACCCGCAGCGGCGACATCGACCCCGGAATCGTGATGCACCTCAACCGGGTCGCTCATCTCGGGGTCGATCAGATCGACACGTTGCTGAACAAGCAGTCCGGCCTCAAGGGTCTGTGCGGCGAGAACGACTTCCGGGCCATCACCGAGAAGATGGCCGCCGGCGACGAGCGCGCACGCGAAGCGTACGACGTGTACATCCACCGGCTGCGGCACTACATCGGCGCCTACATGATCGCATTGGGCCGGGTCGACGTGATCACCTTCACCGCCGGGGTCGGCGAGAACGCGGCCGCGGTGCGGGCCGATGCGCTCGCCGGTCTGGAGATGTACGGCATCATCCTGGATTCCGAGCGGAATGCGTTGCGCAGCAAGGAACCTCGCCGTATCTCTGCGGACCGCAGCGTCATCGAGGTGCTCGTCGTGCCGACCAACGAGGAACTGGCCATCGCGCGGCAGGCGGCGGAGGTCGTCGCGCAACGAGTATGACTGCGGTGTGAGCGGTCCACCGCGACAACAGTTGTCGCGGTGGACCGCTGGCACTGCATCGGTATCTGGTCAGTCCGGCGCTGTGCTGCGAATGATCAGCGCATCGCCCTGCCCGCTGCCGCCGCACAGGGCCGCGGCACCCACACCGCCACCGCGGCGACGCAATTCGAGCGCCAGGTGCAGCACGATGCGCGCACCCGACATGCCGAGCGGGTGCCCGATCGCGATGGCTCCGCCGTTGACGTTGACCGCGCCCGGGTCGATTCCGAGCTGCCGGGTGGACGCGATACCCACTGCCGCGAACGCCTCGTTGATCTCGATCACGTCGAGGTCGGTCGGATCGATGCCCTCGCGCTCGCACGCCCGCGCGATTGCATTGGCGGGCTGCGCCTGGAGCGTCGAATCCGGTCCGGCGACAACGCCGTGCGCACCGATCTCGGCGATCCAGCTCAGCCCCAGCTCCTGTGCCTTCGCCTTGCTCATCACGACCACCGCCGCGGCGCCGTCGGAGATCTGGGACGCGGTCCCGGCGGTGATGGTGCCGTCGGGGGCGAACGCCGGCCGCAGGCGGCCCAGCGAGTCGGCGGTGGTGTCGCCACGGACCCCTTCGTCGGTGCTGACCACGATCGGTTCCCCACGTCGCTGCGGGATCGTGACCGGGACGACCTCGTCCTCGAAGATGCCGTTCTTCCATGCGCGAGCGGCGTTCTGGTGCGATGCGGCGGCGAACGCGTCCTGGTCGGCGCGGGTGATCTGCTGGTCGTCGTCGGCGTTGCGCTGCTCGGTGAGGGCGCCCATCGGCTGATCGGTGAAGATGTCGTGCAGGCCGTCGAACGCCATGTGATCGCGCAGCGTCACGTCACCGTACTTGTATCCCGTGCGGCTGCGCTCGAGGAGATGCGGCGCCTGCGACATCGACTCCTGGCCACCGGCGACCACGACCTCGAACTCGCCGGCGCGGATGAGCTGGTCGGCGAGCGCGATGGCGTCGATGCCGGACAGGCAGACCTTGTTGATCGAGAGTGCGGGGACATGCCACCCGATGCCGGCGGCGACGGCGGCCTGCCGGGCCGGCATCTGACCGGCGCCGGCGGTCAGCACCTGCCCCATGATCACGTACTCGACCTGCGCCGGATCGACGCCGGAGCGCTCCAGCGCACCCTTGATGGCCACCGCACCCAGATCCGACCCCGACAGGTCCTTCAGCCCGCCCAACAGGCGTCCGATCGGCGTGCGGGCTCCGCCGACGATGACCGATGTCCGTTCGGCGCTCATCCGGCAGCCACCAGATCGACGGCCAGTTCGGTGCCGGTGGCCGCGCGCACCTCGTCGAGGGTGACGTCGGGAGCGAGTTCACGCAGGACCGGACCGTCGTCGGTGATGTCGATGACGGCGAGGTTGGTGATGATGCGGTGCACCACGGCCTGACCCGTCAGCGGCAGGCTGCAGGTGTCCACGATCTTGGGTCCGCCGTCGCGGTCGGTGTGTTCCATCGCGACGATCACCCGGCGTGCGCCGTGGACCAGGTCCATCGCACCGCCCATGCCCTTGACCATCTTGCCCGGCACCATCCAGTTCGCCAGATCTCCGGTGCGCGACACCTGCATGCCGCCGAGGACGGCGGTGTCGATGTGGGTGCCGCGGATCATCCCGAACGAGAGGGCCGAATCGAAGAATGCGGCACCGGGATTGACGGTGACGGTCTCCTTGCCGGCGTTGATCAGATCGGCATCGACCCGGTCGTCGGTGGGATACGGGCCGGTGCCCAAGATGCCGTTCTCCGAGTGCAGGATGACCCGCACGCCGGCCGGCAGATAGTTCGGGATCAGCGTGGGGAGCCCGATCCCCAGGTTGACGTACTCGCCGTCGACCAACTCCGCGGCGGCCCGGGCCGCCATCTGCTCACGTGACCAGCTCATGCCGACACCGTCCTCTTCTCGATTCGCTTGTCCACCGCACCGACGGGCACCACACGATTGACGAAGACGCCCGGCAGGTGGACGTGCTCCGGATCGATCTCGCCGGGTTCGACGAGGCGCTCGACCTGCGCGACGGTGATCTTGCCGGCCATGGCGGCCAACGGGTTGAAGTTCATGGCCGTCTTGTTGAACACCAGATTGCCGTCGGTGTCACCGACCTCGGCGTGCACGAGAGCGAAGTCCGCGACGATCGACTCCTCGAGTACGTAGGTCTTGCCGCCGAACTCGCGGGTCTCCTTCGGCGGCGACGCCACCGCGACCGACCCGTCCGCGGCATACCGCCACGGCAATCCGCCCTCGGACACCGGGGTGCCGACGCCGGCCGGGGTGTAGAACGCGGGGATGCCGCAGCCGCCGGCCCGCATCCGCTCCGCGAGGGTGCCCTGTGGAGTCAGCTCCACCTCGAGCTCGCCGGCCAGGTATTGCCGCGCGAACTCCTTGTTCTCGCCGACGTAGGACGCGGTCACCCGGCGGATCTGGCCGGCCGCCAGCAGGATGCCGAGCCCCCAGTCGTCCACTCCGCAATTGTTGGAGAACACCTCGAGGTCGCGGACGCCGCGCTCGTTGAGTGCCCTGATCAGTTCGGTCGGGATCCCGCACAGGCCGAAACCGCCGACCGTCAGTGAACTGCCATCCGTGATGTCCGCGATCGCCGTCGACGGCGAATCGACCACCTTGCTCGACATGAGTACTTCCCACTCTCCCATCACTACTGGTGCCGGAACTGTCCGTTCAATGAACGCCCGGCGTCTTGTCCAGTAGGCGCCGTCTAGCTGCGGCTACGCAAGCCGATGGCGATTTCTCGGCATCGATTGGTCGCCTGCCGAAAGCCAATCCGGAGATGCGTTCACTGAATGAACGTAGGCTACGGGTATGGCGACACCACCCGGACCCAATGTCATCGGCCGCGCGAGCGCGCTTCTCCGGGCCATCGGCGCGGTGGAATCCGCGGGTGCCTCGACCTCGGATCTGGCCCGTGCCACCCATCTGGCGCGGCCGACCGCACATCGTCTGCTCACCGCGCTGGCCGCCGAAGGGCTCGTCGACCGCGATGCGCGCACCGGTGCCTGGTCACTCGGACCCGAGTTGTATCTGCTCGGCGCGCTGGCCGGGGAACGGTACGACGTGACCGGCGTGGCCCAGCCGATCCTCCGGGACCTGGCCCGCGACACCGGGGAGAGCGCGTTTCTGTCCGCGCGCCGCGGCGACGAGACCGTGTGTCTCGCCGCCGAGGAAGGGCATTTCCCGCTCCGCTCGCACGTCCTGCACGTCGGCATCCGATTCCCTCTCGGGGTCGCATCGGCCGGACTCGTCATCCTCGCCAACCTCGACGACCGTCACGTCGCGGAATACCTGGCGCGGACGGACCTCACACCGCGGTGGGGCGAGCGGCACTCGGCGACCGCGATCTCCGAACGCATCGCCGCCACCAGGCTTTCCGGCTACGCGGTGAATCCGGGCCTGCTGGTGGAGGGCAGCTGGGGGATGGGAGCGGCGGTGTTCGACGGCCGCGGCGAGCCCGCCTGGGCGCTCTCGATCACCGGCGTGGAGAGTCGCTTCCGGCCGGAACGCCGCGCGGGACTGGGGGACACGCTGCTCAGCCACGCGCACCGACTCACCCGGCAGATGCGCCGGTGATGTGGGGCGAGAAGCGTCAGAACAACGTATCCGGCCGAACGTAATTCGCGAGATCGATCAGCATGAAACGGTGATCGCGGTTGGTGCGGGTCTGACGGGCCAACGCGCGCAACGACTTCTCGGTACCCGCCCGCAAACCCTGCTCGGTGAACGGGAAACCCAGCAGCGTGGTCGGTGTGACGGTCAGGTCATGGTCCGGATTGGCGTGCACCCATCCCAGCGCGGTGCCGAGCACGATCAGCAGCAGTCGCGGCTTGCGCGGTTCGATCTCGGGGATGGATTCGATCCGCCGCGCGGCCTCGACAACCTGCTCCCGGGTCACCTCCTCCGGCGGCCGCCCGCTGACCAGCGCCAGCACCGCGGTGGCGCGAGCGGTGTTGTAGTGGCGGCTCGTCGGGGGTACCTCGTCCAGCGGTTCGATCGCCGCGTCCACATCGCCGGCCGCCATGTACAGCCGGGCCAGCCCGAACGCGGCGGTCACGATGCCGTGGTCGGTCAGCCACAGGTCGTGGTAGTGGTGGGTGGCGATGTCGTAGAGTTCGTCGATGCGTGAAGCATGTTCGGGGACAGGCGGTTTCTCCTCCGACAGCCACTTCCCGATCAGCTCCGCGGTGCCGGCCACCGCCAGCTTGGGGGCCACCTCGCCCGGCATCGCTTGCAGCACATCGCTGAATCGCTCGTAGGCGAGTTCGGGCTCCCCGTTCATCAGGGCGCAGATCGCCATGTACCAGTGCACCCGCCACGAATCCCCATGGTGCACGGTGACATCACGCAGCAGTGCGAGAGCGGTGTCGACGTCGTCGAGTTCGAGATTGGCGCGTGCCTCGGCGAGGTCGATCTCCAGCGACGGATGGGCCTCGTCGATGGGTGTGCCCAGCAGCGACGAGAACCCTTCTGCGCGTGCGGCCTGAATGGAGTCCAGGGTCTGACGCGGGTCGGAGAGCGCCGCGGACGTGAGCAGACTCGCGGCCGGGTCGAGCGGATTCACCAGCGGCAGCGGCAGCGCCCTGGCGATGTCGCCCGGATCGTAGAACGCGGCCTGTTCCGGATCGAAGAACCCGTCGACCGGGGCGAGCATGAGGTCGGTGCCGAACGTGGAGCGCTGCGGGGTGAACACCGTCGACAGCGACGGACGCGGAACACCGGTGTGCACCGCGACGATCTCCCGCAGCACGTTGAGCACCTGCGTCATCATCTCGTCGGTGGACGCGAACCGGTCCGCCGGGTCGGGTGCAGTGGCGCGTTGCAGCAGAAGGTAATACGACGGATTCTCGGCGAACACCGGGGTGTCGTCGGGATCGGGCAGGCCGTCGAGGTAGCGGCCCTCGGCCTTGGGCAGCTCGATGGTGAGTGCCGCCAGTGTCCGGCCGATGCTGTAGATGTCGGTGGCCACCTGCGGTCCCGTCTTGACGATCTCCGGCGCCTGGAAACCAGGAGTGCCGTACAGGTGGCCGTAACCGTTGATGGGGGAGACCGCGCCGAGGTCGATGAGTTTGACCTCGTCGCTGCTCACCATGATGTTGTCCGGTTTGACGTCGTTGTAGACGAGGCCGACCGAATGCAGATATCCCACGGCCGGAAGCACTTCCAACATGTAAGCCATCGCGTGCTCGACGGGCAGCAGACGGGACTCGCCGTCGGTCATCTGTTTGAGCGTCTGGCCGCCGACGTACTCCATCACGATGTATCCGAAGCGGTCGCCGAACTCGCTGACGTGTTCGACGAAGTTGTAGATCTTGACGATGCCCGGATGGTTCACCGACGCGAGGAACTGCCGTTCGGCGACGGCCACGGCCTGTGCTTCGGCATCCGACGAATTGAGCAGGCCCTTGAGGACCACCGGGCGATCGGACACGTTGCGGTCGATGGCGAGGTAGATCCAGCCGAGTCCGCCGTGCGCGATCGCGCCCATGATCTCGTACTGCTCGGCCACCAGCGTGCCGCGGGCCAGGCCCGGCACGAACGAATACCGTGCACCGCAATGCGGGCAGATCCCGGTCAGATCACCCTTGCCCGGTCCGATCGTGCGGCCCACCGGTTTCCCGCAACGCCAGCAGGTGCGTTTGCGCTCGGCGATGATCGGGTGGCTCAGGACCGCGTCCGCCGGTTCGATGTCGGTGACCTTCGGCAATTCGACGAGGCCACCACCGATGCGGCGGTCGGGGACGGTTGTCATGCCCCGGGGGATCAGGCGCCGGGTCTGACCGAACGACATCACGGTGCTCGTCGGCAGCGTCGGCCCCGATCGCCCGGACACCCGATCGGTGGGCGCATCCCGGGGGTCCGGCGGCAACGCCGCCTGCGTCCGCAGATCGAGTTCGTCGCGTTCGACGGCTTGGGTGCCGACGCCGGGTTCGGCCGGGCCGGCGTCACCGCACAGCTCGTCGCGGTCGACGGCCTGGGTCCCCACCTCGACGCCGCTTTCGGGTTCAGTCATGACAGGTCATCGCCGCGTCAATCACGGTAGGTGGGCAGTGGCGGGCCGGAGCCGGGTCCGAGTACCGACAACCAGCGGTCGTACATCTGCTGCCAGCGGCCGCTGACCCGCAGCTGGGTCAAGACACCGTTGACAAAGCGCACCATGTCGTCCTCTCCCTTGGGGATGCCGACCCCGTAATACTCATCGCCGAGTCCCGGGCCGACCACCTGGACCCACGGATCCTGTTCGGCCAACCCGGCGAGGATTCCGTCGTCGGTGCTCACCGCGTCGACCTGCGCCTGCTGCATCATGACGAGGCAGTCTGCCCAGGTGGTTGTGGTGACCAGTCTGGCACGCGGCTCGATCGACTGGATGCGGCCGATCGAGGTCGCTCCGCGTGCCGCGCACACACGTTTGCCCGCGAGATCGTCGGGCGCATTGATGCCGGACCCGCGTGTGGAGAGAATCCGTTGGGAGGCAACATAATACGGTGACGAGAAGGCGACGTCCTCCAGGCGCTCGCAGGTGATGCTCATCGTCTTGACCACCACGTCGACGGCGTGGCTTTTCAGCGCGTCGACACGTTCGGCGCTGCTGAGGACCCGGTATTCGATATTGCCGGGCTGTCCGAAGAGGGCTTGGGCGATGGCCTGCGCCACGTCGACGTCGAACCCGCGGATGTCGCCGGTGATCGGGTCGCGGAAACTGAACGGGTTGCTGCCGGTGTCCAGGCCGACGATCAGCCGGCCATGGCCGAGGATGTTCGCCATCGTGGAGCGCTGTGGCATCTGCCCCGGCGTCGGCATCGGTCCGGGCCGCAGGCTTTCGGTGGCGTTGCAGGTCTCCGACGTCGGCGCCGGTTCGCGTGCCACGTTGGTCTCGGCCCCGGGCGGCGTGGGTTGTACGGCGAACGCGACCGGTGGTGGCGAGGGTGGTGCGGAGAAACGAACGCACCCCGCGCAGGTCGTGATGACCACAATCGCCAGCAACAACAACCGCCACGGACCGTTCATCGGTACTCCCGGATGCGCGGCATCAGGCCCAGCACCACCGCGACCGCCCCGAACACCGTGAGCAGCAGGATGCCGGTTCCGGTGTAGCCGAGGACCCGCTGGGCCGTGTTGATGTCGTCACGGAAGGACTTGCGGGTGGTGGTGATGCTGTCGGTGAGGGCACGGTCCAGGTCGCCGAACGCCTGCGCGGTGGTGTTCGACGAGTCGCCGAGCGTCAGCAACCGGGCGTTGGTGAAGCTGCCCTTCGCCATCTGTTCCCGGACCTGAGCGTCGACCTGCTTCCACTGGTTGAGGACGTAGGTCGCGTTGTAGAGCTGCGCGTCGGTCACCGGACTCGACGACCCGCGTTCACGTTTGATCCGGGCCAGTGTGTCGCTGATCTTGTTCGTCGCGTCGGCGAAGGTCTGTTCCAGGTCGCCCTGGTCGGCTCGCCGCACCAGCGACAGCGTCTCCGCCGACCGCGCCTGTTGCGTGAGAATGCGCGCGGAGGTCAGCTCGCGCAGCGGGTCGGCGCCGTCGACGCGGGCGTTGTTGGTCGCCGCCACCGACGTCAGCCCCGACGCCAGCAGCCAGATCGTCCCGATCACCACCGCGACCAACGCCGCGACCACCCCGACGTTGAATCGTCGTCGGGTCCGTCGGGCCAGGTAACGGGTGGTGACCGCCAGCCCGATGATCACCACGATCAACGCCGTGTAGACGCCCCACGGCGGTACGGTCAGCGCGCTCTGCGGGTCGGCGATCGCGGCCGACCGCCGTTCGTAGAGTTGCTGTGCCGCGGGCAGCATCGTGTGCTGCATGAGTGCCGACGCCTGGCCGAGATACGACGAGCCGACGGGGTTGCCCAGACGGTTGTTGGTGCGGGCGACCTCCACGAGGCCGGCGTACACCGGGATGCTGGTGGCCAGCGTCTTCAGGTCCCTGTTGATCTCGTTCTCGGCCGCGGCGCTGTCCGCGCTGCCCGGGTCCTGCGAGGTGCCGGCCGCGATGATCAGCGACGACGACGCGGTCGCCAGCGCGTCGGAATAGCGTGTCCGCAGGTCCGGCGACTCGAGCCCCCCGGAGATGAACGCCGAGTTGGCGGCCGCGTCGGCGATGGACAGGGAACTGTAGAGCACCTGCGCCGCCTCGGCGAGCGGTTCGGTGCGTTCGATCATGTCGCGCAGTGTTGCGGTGCGGCGTTCGAGCGTGCTGGACGCGTACAGGCCGGTGGCCGCACACGCGACCGCGAGACTCACCAGGATCAGGATCAGTTTGCCCGGGCTGGTCACCGCGTAGTGCCGCAGCGTCGTGAGGGGGGACTGCGCGCGCTGCCGTGCGGTGGACACGAGATCGCACCGATCCGCGAGAACCTGGCGGATCGGTGGGGTCGGGGCAGGACGGAACGACTGGGTCGCACGGTTGAGCGCGCTTCGCATCGACGACACATCGCCGGTCATGTCGGACCCCTCCCGACAACGTTGCCGGTGTCCACCGGCGTCGCGTTCACGATCTCCTACCTGTCTGTCGCACCTGGCGGCTCACAATGTTTCACCCTTTCCCAACCCTAACGCCGAGCGGTCCGCCGCGGCTTGACATGGCGCACCCGTGTTACTCGCGTTCGGCGGAGGTCCATCGCCCGAGTGAACTCCGACGCGAAAGCTGGCCACTGTCGCGGTGCTCACATACGGTGGTTCTCGACGACGGGAGGCAGGGTGCGCGGAGACGGCGATGGCTGGGTGACCGACCCGGACGGTTCACGCTATTGGGGGCGTCACGGTGCCGCGGGACTCTTGCTCCGTACGCCGGTACCCGACGGCGGGTTCGCGGTGCTCCTGCAACATCGTGCGGTCTGGTCGCACCAGGGCGGGACGTGGGGACTGCCGGGTGGGGCGCGCGATTCCCACGAGAGCGCGATCGACACCGCGGTGCGCGAGGCCGCCGAAGAAGCCGGGATCACCGGTGACAACCTCCGTGTGCTCGCTGCGCTGGTGACGCATCAGGCGCCGAGCGGCTGGACCTATACGACGGTGATCGCCGAGGTCGACGAGCCGGTCCGCACCGTCGCCAACTTCGAGTCCGCCGAACTCCGGTGGGTGCCCGAAGACGACGTGACGACCCTGCCGCTGCACCCCGCGTTCTACCGCTCCTGGGCGGGTTTGCGCGACCGGATCGCGTCGCTCGACCTGCAGAGCTGAGCTCCACGACCTGAGCTCTGCGGCCACTCAGGCCCGGGCGAGCAACCGATTGGCCCCGGCGATCAGGGCATTGACGTTCGCCTCGTCGCCGGTATGGCCGGTGCCGCACGCCCAGCATTGCCGGTCGTCGTTCTCGCACAGCAGGTACGTCGTGATCGTGCCGTCGACCTCGCGCTGATGAAGCCGGACGATCTGCACCGGCGCGCCGATGTCGTGGAGCATCGAGGTCATCGCGCCGATCGGCCCGGTGGACTGGGCCTGCAGCGACATGATCCGATCCGCGAAGGCGATCGTGGCATGGCAGGTGACCATGTCCTGACGGGCCGGTTCCACGGTCCACGAACCCAGTCGGATGGTGCCGCGCGGCGTGTATTCGTCGTTGAATCCTTGCCGGCTCATGCCCGATGCCTCCTCACGCAGTCCTCGGGGAAGAGTGTCGTAAGGAAAGGATTGCTGAGAAAGGTGAAGGAATTGCATCGCGAAAGTGTCAGTTCTTCTCGAAGATGGGTGACCGACGAGAGGCGAGCACGACGACCCCGCAGCGGGGGGTCGGTCAGATCAGACCCCGCTGCGGCGGGATACGAGAATGCTCGGCATGCACTTAATGATGGCGATCACACTAGACCGCCGGCGCCCGCGCTGACAATTCTTTTCGGAGCCGCGCCGCCGCGGCACGCGGATCGTCGGCGGCCGTGATCGCCCGGACCACCACGATCCGCTCGGCGCCGGCTGAGGTGACCTGCGGCAACCGGTCGGCGTCGATCCCGCCGATCGCGAACCACGGCTTGCCGGTACGCGCCGCGCTCGCCGAGCGCACGAGGTCGAGCCCGGCCGCGGCCCGTCCGGGTTTGGTCGGTGTCGACCAGCACGGTCCGACGCAGAAGTAGTCGACGTCCGGGTCGGCGATGGCGGCAAACGCCTGCGCCTCGTCGTGGGTGGACAGCCCGATCACCACCTCGGGCCCGACGATGCGCCGCGCGAGCCCCGGGGGAAGATCACCCTGACCGACGTGCAACACGTCCGCGTCGGCGAGCGCCGCGATATCGGCGCGATCATTCACCGACAGCAGCGCACCGGCCTCGCGCGTCACGGTCCGTAGATCGCGGAGGATCGCGAGTTCCTCGGCGGCTTCGAGGGCGCCGAACTCGGCTTCGCCGGCCGATCCCTTGTCCCGGAGCTGCACGATGTCCACGCCACCGGCGATGGCCGCGGCCACGAACTCGAGCAGATCCCCGCGTTCGCGTCGTGCGTCGGTACACAGGTACAGCCGCGACGAAGCGAGCTCGGCCAGGAGAGGGCGGAACGGATCGGTCACGGTGTCGACGGTAGGCTGGGGCCCACACACACGGGAGTCCGGGGTACGCCGGGCTGAGAGTGCGGACCGATCCTCCGCTGACCGTCGAACCTGCTCCGGGTCATGCCGGCGAAGGAAGGATGATCTGCCATGGGAACTTTCACCCTCACCATCGTCGGCGGCGGCGTCATCGGTCTGACCTGTGCGCTCGCCGCCGCCGATGCCGGCCTCGCGGTGCGCGTCGTCGATGCCGGTGTCGGCGGGCGAGCGGCCTCGGTGGCCGCCGGGATGCTCGGTTCGCTCGGCGAAGGCCACCCCGGCGAGGACGATCTCTTCGCCGCGTCGGCCGCATCCGTGCTCCGCTGGCCGGATCTCGTGGCGCGCCTCGGCGATCCGGCGATCATGGCCGCCGGCGATTCGCTGTTCGTCTCCGCCACCGCCGCCGACACCGAGCACCTCCGTACGCTCGCCGACTTCGTGTGGGCGCGAGCGCCCCGCGCTCACGACGACCTGCACCCGGTGTCACCGGCCGAGATCCGACGGCTCGAACCGGCACTGACCTCCCGGCTGCACGGCGGATTCCTGGCCGCAGGCGAAGGCGCCGTGGACAATCGGCTCCTGCTGACGAGCCTGCGGACCGCGGTGGTCGCGGCCGGCGGTGTCCTCGTGGACTCCCGCGTCGAGAACCTCGCCGAGCTGGACGGCGATCAGATCCTGGTCGCGGCCGGACTGGGTACCCGCGCCCTGATCCCGGAGATCGCCCTGCATGCCGAGAAAGGGGAGGTGCTGCGCTTGCGGGCCACCAGCTGGTCGGTGCCACCCCCGCGTCGGGTGATCCGTGCCCGGATGCACGGACGCGCGGTCTACCTGGTCCCCCGTGCGGACGGAATCGTGGTCGGGGCAACACAATACGAGCCGTTCGAGGAGACCTCGGTGCAGCCCGAGGCCGGCGGGGTCGCCGACCTGCTGGCCGATGCCACCGAGCTGATGCCCGGGCTGCGCACCTACGAGCTGACCGAGGCCGGCGCCGGCCTGCGCCCGGTCAGCGCCGACGGGCTGCCGGTGATCCGGCGAGTCGACGAACGCGTACTGGTCGCCGCCGGACACGGCCGCAACGGAATCCTGTTGGCGCCGTACACCGCCGACCGTGTCCTGGAGTTGCTCGGCGTCCGGCCTCCGGCAGCAGTCGATGCCGGCACCCGAGGAGGAAGCTCATGCTGACCGTCATCGTCAACGGGGACCCCACCGACGTCCCGCCGGAGGAGTCGGTGGCCGCTCTGGTCGCCCGGCTGGGCCTGCCCGAGCGTGGCGTGGCGGTCGCCGTCGACGGCGAGGTGGTGCCCAAGGGTCGGTGGAGTACGTTGCTGCGCAACAACTCTCAGATCGAGATCGTGACGGCGGTGCAAGGTGGATAGCACCCTGGCGGCACGTACCGACGACCCGCTGCGCATCGCGGACCGGCAGCTGACGTCGCGCTTGATCATGGGTACCGGAGGTGCGGCGAATCTGGCGGTGCTCGAGCGGGCGCTGGTTGCCTCCGGGACCGAGCTCACGACCGTCGCGCTCCGGCGGGTCAGCCCCGATTCCCGCACCGGGATGATCGATCTGCTGCGGCGCCTGGACATCGCGATCCTGCCCAACACCGCCGGCTGTCACACCACCGCCGAAGCGGTCCTGACCGCGCAACTTGCCCGGGAGGCCGTCGAAACCCATTGGGTCAAGCTGGAAGTGGTGGCCGACGACCGCACGTTGCTGCCGGACCCGATCGAATTGCTGGATGCGGCGCGTGTGTTGGTCGACGACGGATTCGCGGTTCTGGCCTACACCAACGACGATCCGGTGCTCGCCGCACGCCTGCAGGATCTCGGCGTGGCCGCGGTCATGCCGCTCGGGTCGCCGATCGGCACCGGACTCGGCATCGCCAACCCGCACAACATCGAGATGATCGTCGCCGCCGCCCAGGTGCCGGTGGTGCTCGACGCCGGCATCGGTACCGCCAGCGATGCCGCGCGGGCGATGGAATTGGGCTGCGACGCCGTGCTTCTCGCATCCGCCGTGACCCGCGCCGAGGACCCCGAACAGATGGCGGCCGCGATGCGCCACGCGGTGGTCGCGGGCCGGCTCGCGGCCGGGGCGGGCCGCATCCCGAAACGGTTCTGGGCGCAGGCCTCGTCGCCGGCGCGTTAGCTTCGCTGGCTGGTTCCGAACGGCTCCACGCGCCACATAGAGGTCCGGGCGATGCACTTCTCCCGACGATCGGCCATCGCGATCCGTCGCGGATCGGCCATGTACGCGTCGAAAGCCGCATCGTCGGGGAACTCGATGACCTGGGTCTCGTGCGGCGTCCGGTCGTCGGGTGTCAGAGCGCGCAACCGTGTGCGGACCCGGCCACGGTGCTCGGCCACCATCGGCAGGACGTCGTCCTCGTAGGTGTGCAGATCGTCGTCGCGCCCGTCGACGGACCACAGCAGGACGGTGAAGATGATCGACATACTGCGACACTAGGGATGGTCCGGCCCATTTACGATCGTTAACCTCGCCCACGGTGCCGTGACCCGCACACTCGGACTAAAATCTGCAGGTATGTCCTCGAACTGGCCTTTGGTCGAGCGCGAGAAGGAGTACCGCATCATCCAGGCCGCCCTGCGGGGCGAGACCAACGGTTGCGGCGTTGTGCTGACCGGAGATTCGGGGGTCGGCAAGACAACCCTGGCACGACACGTGACGGCGACGCTCGACGGCGGGGTGCGGTGGGTGGCCGGAACCGAATCCGCCCGCAGCATCCCGCTCGGGGTGTTCGCGCATCTCGTCGGTCCGTCGACGTCCAGCGACCCGGTCACCTATCTCGCGGCGGCACGTGAATCGCTGCTCGCCGACGGCAACGTGGTCATCGGCGTCGACGACGCCCACCTGCTCGACGAGCTGTCCGCGACATTGCTGCATCAACTCGCGATCGACCGCGCGGTCCACATCGTCGCCACCGTTCGCAGCGGCGAGTCCGTCCCGGACGCGGTGACCTCGCTGTGGAAGGACAACCACCTCACCCGAATCATGTTGTCGCCATTCACCAAACATCAATCGGTCGAACTGATTGAGTCGGTTCTCGGCGGTCAGCTCGAGGGTCTGTCCGCCGACCTCATGTGGGAGGCCTCCGGCGGCAATGCGCTGTTCCTTCGCCATCTCGTCGAGGGCGCGCGACAGGCGAACACGTTGCGCCAGGTGAACGGTGTGTGGCAGTTGCGTGGCCGCGCGGCGATCACCTCCGAGCTGGCGTCCCTGCTGGAGAGCCGGATCGAGCAGCTCGACGATTCGGTGCTCACCGTCCTCAAGTACCTGGCGTTGTGCGAGCCCCTCGACATCGACGTGCTGGCGGATCTGGCGGGCGAGGAAGCCGTCGAGGAGGCCGAGATCGCCGGACTTGTCCGCATCGTCCGGGACGGCCGCCAGCTCAACGTCCGCTACAACCATCCGTTGTTCGGTGAGGTGATCCGGCACCGTCTCGGGCTCGCGTCGTCACGGCGGCTGCGCGGCAAGCTGGTCAAGTCGCTGCGCGAGCGCGAGGCGAGCAGCCCGGCCGAACGCATCCGGCTCGCCGACCTCTCGCTGGAGAGTGACGTCTCGGTGGACACCGCGCTGATGAGCGCGGCAGCCCGCGATGCGCTGCTGCTGGGCCACGCGCCGATGGCCGAGCGCTTCGCCCGGGCCGCCGTGAGCGAAGGCGGCGGGCTCGACCCGGCCGAACTCCTTGCGCGTTCGCTGATGTGGCAGGGCAATGCCGATGAGTCCGAACGCATCCTGGCCCGTTTCGATGCTGACGACCTCAATCAGATCGAACTGATCCGATGGGGACTGTCCCGGTTCTCCACCCTGTTCTGGGCACTCGGCGACGCCGACCGCGCCGATCAACTGCTGGCGGTGCTGCAGGAGAAGGTCACCGACCCCAACCTGGCCCCGATCGTGAAGGGGATCGCCTCGACGTCAGCGCTTTTCGAGAACCGGGTGAACGAAGCGATGGCCGACGCCGACGAGGTGCTCGAATCGCCGACCGCGACCCCCTGGGCGGTGGAGTGGGCGGTGTTCGGCGGCTGTCTCTCCCGCGCACTGGCCGGTCGGGGTGACGAGGTGGCGGTCCTCGCCGAGCGGGCACGCGAGGCCGAGGCGGTGACCGACGGGCTCCTGCGTTTCCCCGCGGGCTTCGGGCCGATCCTCGCCCTGACGCTGACCGCACACCTCGACGACGCGGCCGCCGCTGCCGACCGCTACGTGAAATTCTCCAGTGCCGGAAAGTATCTCGGCTGGGCACTGGCCGGCATCATGGTCGCGGCCGTCGAACTCGCCCGGGGTGACGCCGCGGCGGTGGCCCGTCGAACCGAGCAGACCCTCGCCACCCTCGACAGCGGCCGGGTCGCCGAATCATGGAACTTCCCGGCGTTCATCTACCGGATTCAGGCGCTCAGCGCGCTCGGCCGCGCCGACGAGGCCGAGAAGGTGCTCCGCAAGGCGCAGCGCCGCTTCGGCAAGCACGTCGCGGTCTTCGGCCCGATGCTCACCGTCGCCAAGGCATGGCAGCAGGCCGCCGCGGGCACGGTGTCGTTGGCGGTGGCCACCGCCAATGCCGCCGCCGACGAGGCACGCGAGTCCGGACAGTTCGCCCAGGAGGCGGAGGCGCTGCATTCGGTGGTGCGCTTCGGCGATGCGGCCCCGGCGGCACGGCTGGCCGAACTCGCCGAGGTGATCGACGGCCCGCTGGTGGGTCTCTACGCCGCCCACGCCGCCGCCCTCGAGGCGCGCGACGCCGTCGAACTCGATGTCTGCGCAAGCGAATTCGAGAAGCTCGGGGTTCGGCTCTCGGCCGCCGACGCAGCCGCTCAGGCGAGCGTGCTGCACGAGGCGAACGGCTCGCGGTCGGCGACGGTCGCCTCGGCGGCGGTCGCGGCACGATTGGCCGCCACCTGCGGAGGCCTGCGCACACCCGCGCTCGCCGAGGCGGCACAGCCGCTGCCGTTGACGTCGCGGGAGCGGGAGATCGCGAATCTGGTTGCCGCCGGATTGCAGAACAAGGAGATCGCCGAACGTCTCACGGTGTCGGTACGCACCGTGGAGGGTCACATCTACCGCACCTGCGTCAAACTGAACCTGACCGATCGTTCGGAGATAGCGGCGCTGCTCCTCAAGGACACCCGGGGCGTCACGGACGACGGAGGCACCGGATGACCTCGCCGTCGTCGACCTGGCGAAAGTCGTCGTAGGACAACCCGACCGCACGGAACGGTTGTGGCGTGGCCACGCAGACCACGTCGTCCACGTCCGGGTCCGCACGGAATCGCTCGAGGGTGTCGGTCGGTGCGGTGGGTATCGCGACGATCACCGCGGCCGCCCCGGCGGCGCGGGCGGCGCGCACCGCGACCGCCATGGTGGCACCGGTCGCGAGCCCGTCGTCGACGAGGATCACGGTTCGCCCGTGCAGCGAAAGTGGTTCGCGTCCAGACCGATACCGCTCCTCCCGTTCGGTTCGGATGCGGTCTTCGGCGTCGACGATCTGTTGTAGCCGCTCCGGTGACACGCCGAGCCGGCGCGGCATGTCGTCGTTGATGACGACCTCGCCGGCGGCGATGGCGCCCATGGCGAACTCCGGTTGCCCGGGTGCGCCCAGCTTGCGCACCACGAGCACATCGAGTTCGGCCCCGAGCGCGTGGGCCACCTCGCGGGCCACCGGCACACCTCCGCGGGCGAGACCGAGGACGACGGTGTCGCCGTCCGGTGTCCCGGCGCGCGCGGCGACCATCTGCTCGGCCAGCGCCCGTCCCGCCTCGCGCCGGTCGGTGAAGGACTGCCCGTAACGAAACATGGTGGGTTACAGGTGGATTGCCGGTCCGACGTCGAGCTTGAAGCTCGGCAGGTCGGTCAGGTTGAGCGACGCCTCGTACGTGCGGTCGTAACCGGTGGCGCAGATCCGCCAGCCGTCGTCGGTACGCCGGTACCGATCGGCATAGAACGCCGATCCGAACAGCAGGAACGAGAACTCGGGGACGATGACCCGGTCCTGCAGGTACCACCGTCCGGTCGCGGTGTCGCCGTCGATGTCGATCTCCGGGTGCGTGACCCGGTGTTCGGTGATGACGGACGGCCCCACCGACGACCGCATGAACTCGACGAGCTCGTCACGATTGGTGAATGCCAGGCTCTTTCCGTAGTCGCCGGTGACATCGGGCGTCAGGGTGTCGGTGAACTCGTCCCAGTCCTTGGTGTCGAGCGCACGGAGATACCGGTACTTGAGGGCCTTGATCGCCTCGAGGTCATCCATGGGTCAACACCTACTCCGTTTGGCGGCCTCGCGTCACTTCTTGCGCGTACCCGGTAGCACTCCGGCGGCGATCACGGCCTTGACATACGGCCGCGTGCGGGTCAGCAGGTCGTCGATGTCATCGCCCGACCAGGCCGGTGCGGACATCGCGTCGGTGTCGTCCTCGATCGTCCGATACAGGTCGAGGCCGGCGTCGGTGAGTTGGTGTCCGGTGTCGGTGCGTACCGCAACTCCGCGATCGACCAGTCGCGCGATCGAGCTGTCCCAATCGTCGTCGGACCAGCCACGGGTGATCTGCACGAACTTGCGGCCGAGGAGACGGCGGCGGATCGTCGGATCGGTCAGTTCGGCCTCATGGAAGGTGACCGCGTCGAGCCCGGCCAGACCGTGGTTGACCAGGGCGGCGATGTGATTGTCGCCGCGCCACTCGCGCAGGACGGCGATCGCATGCCAGAGCGCAACGGTTGGTTGCTCGGGCGGGGTGGCGGCCGCCCATCCCGCCGCCAGCGGGCGTCCGCCCAGCGGCAGCGTTGCCGCGAGTTCGGCGTAGCGCGTGGCGAGGTCACCGATCTCGGGGTCGTCCGCCCGGTCTCCCAAGATGGTTCGCAACTGGTCGTCGAGCATCTGCACGCGACGCGCGGCGACCCGGTCGAGACCGACCTCACGGGCGGCGGTCCACGCCGTGGCGATCAGTTCGGGCGTGAAGTTGTAGAACGCGGAGGCGACGACGGCGGCGTGAGCGTCGCCCATCGGTGCGGCCCGTGCGCCGACATAGAACGCGTGCGCGTCGAGTCCGGTGTCGGCCTGCGCCTCACGCAGGCCGGGGTTGAAATAGGCGAGAACATGGAAGGGCTCGAGTGTGTCGTAGGCCTTGCGGGCGGTTAGCCGGCCGGTGGCGTCGGTGATCGAGGTCATGGGTCAACACTTACCCGACCGCCCCCGCGTCAACCCTTTCGGTACTCGCGATCCCAGGTGTCGATCGGGATCTCGCCGCTGTCGGTGGCGGGTTCGTCCATCCGGCCCCGACGCCAGCCGCCCTTCTGCGGGGGTGCCTCCCCGAAGTGGTCGGGGTCGCCGGAACCGTAGAACGCGACCAGCACCGCACCGACGACCGCGCCGATGAAGCCGACGACGGCCAGCCAACCCAGTCCGGGTTTGGCCATGTCGCCGAGGAACATGACGCCGACCACGCTGGGCCCGGCGGTCTCGCCGACGACCAGCACGGCGGTCACGCCGTTGACCGCACCCACCTGCAGGGCGACGGTCTGGACGAAGAATCCGACGGCACCGGCGACCGCGATGGTCCAGGCGGCGGGGTCGGAGAGCACGGTCAGCGGCTCGAAGGTGGGTTGCACGCCGTCGAGGACGCGCACCGAGATGGCGATCATGCCGAACAGCAGACCGGCCGCGGCACCGCCGACGATGGCGGCGTGGCGGCCCAGGCGGTAGACGCCGCCTAGCGCGATCGCGCACAGGCCGAGCGTCGCGATGAACAGCTCCCAGTGGAACGCGGGACTTCCGCCGGTGCCGGTGTGTGGGGCCGAGGAGATCCCCAGCAGGCACAGCGAGAGCACGACGAGCCAGATCGCGATCCAGTCGCGGGTGTGCAGCGCGATGTTGAGCATGATCGTGCCGAGCAGCGCGGTGACGACCAGATTGGCCGAGACGATCGTCTGCGAGAGGAACAGCGGCAGGAACCGCGCGGCGACCGCGCCGCCGGCGAAGCCGACGACGACCATCGTCGTGCCCATGATGAACGCCGGATCGAGCAGCGTCGACACCGTCGAGTGCAGCGATGGCCCGCCGGCAGCATTGGTGGCCCGGGCCTCGTCGCCGGTCTCGCGGGCTTCGGTGGCAACCCGCCGCGCACCGAGGGCGCGCAGCACGGTGGACATGCCGTATGCGACGGCGGCGAGGCATGCTGCGATCACTCCGATAACGAACATCAGCTCACCTCCACCCCTCGCGACATATATCGGAATTGTCCAACGACTCGGTTCGCGTCGCTATTCCTTTTGCGCGCCGATTAGGCACCCTAATGAACCGCTCTTAGACTCCGACACGTGGCGAGTTCGCAACGCAGACGCATCCTGATCACCTTCGGACGGTCGTTCCTGACCCTCGAGTTGGCCCGCATGATGTCGGCCGCCGGACACCATGTGGTCATCGCCGACAGCATTCCGATCGGTGTGACCAGGCTGTCGCATGCACATGACTCGTTTCATCTCGTGCCGCCACCGAAGTTCCAGCCGCGCGCGTACTGCCACGCCCTCGCGCGCATCGCCGCCGACGAAAACATCGACATGGTGATCCCGATTCACGAGGAAACCGACATTCTGTCCATGATGGTCGACATCTTTCCGCCCGGATGTGAACTGTTTCTGTCGGACTTCGAACTCGAGAACCGGCTGCACAACAAATACGAGTTCTCCGAACTGCTCGTCGAACTCGGTCGGCCGCACCTGAAGTTCGCGCAGTTGCGCACCCGGGAGGACGTGGCCACGCTCGACTTCGACAAGCCGTTCGCGCTCAAACAGTGCTACTCGCGCGGGTCCCAGAAGGTCCACAAGGCTCATCCCGGTGACCCGCTCGACTGGCTCGACTTCGATCCCACCAACCCGTGGATCGCGCAGGAATGGGCGGCGGGCGACAAGTACTGCACCTACTCGATCGTGCGCGAGGGCACCGTCTACGCCCACGCCACCTACCCGGTCGACTACGCGATCGACGGCAGTTCGTGCCTGAACTTCACGTCGGTGGATCACCCGGGGATCTTCGACCGGGTGTCGTCGTTCGTGCGGGAGATGAACTTCACCGGCCAGATCGGCGTCGACTTCATCGAGGATCCCGATCGTGGGCTGGTCAGCATCGAGTGCAATCCCCGTGCCACCAGCGGCATCATGATGTTCGGCATCGAGGACGGCATCGATCGCGCGTTCTTTGGGGAGAACAGCGAACTGATCACCCCCGACCCGGACACCAACCGGATGATCGGCCTGGGCATGCTGCTCTACGGGTGGCGCAAGGCGTCCCGCGGTGACCACAGCCTGCGCCAGTTCTTCGCCGACTTCCGCGCCTCCGACGACGTGATCACCTGCCCCGGCGACCAGCGCCCGGCGATCCTCCTGCCGGTGGCCTACCTCGGGGTGCTGCGCAGCTGCCTGAAGTACCGTGTCGGACTCGCCGAGGGGTTCATGCACGACCACGAATGGGATGGCCTGCGCATCAGCGAGTGAGCTCCGATCCCGCTTGTGCGGCAGTGGATCTCGATGCGGCGCCGAGCAAGCTCGGGGCCTTACTCGATCAGCGGGGGTGCGCCGAGCAAGCTCGGGGCCTTACTCGATCGGCGGGGGTGCGCCGAGCAAGCTCGGGGCCTTACTCGATCAGCGGGGGGTGCGCCGCGCCTTGGGGTTATGCGTCGCCCAACCGCGCACGCTGCGCGATCACGCGTCAATAATTGTCGCGTGAGCGCGCAGGATGCTCACTTGGGCGGAGCGGTGGCGGCGGATGGCGCTCACTGCGATTTCGTCCTCAGGCCGGCGCCAGCACCCGCCGGCCCCGCACGTACACCTCGGTGATCGCGGGTTCGCGCAGGCTCATCAGCAGGGTGAACAGGGTCTGGTCGCGGGCGGTGCGGTCGTCGTCGGCGCGGATTCCGGCGGTCAGTCCCTGCTCGAGCGGCGGCCACCGATCCGGTTGGATGACAAGGAAATCCGCTTCCTTGCCGATGTCGAAGTTGCCGAATCGGTGTTCCTGGTCGAGCGCCCGGGCGCCGGCGAGCGTGCCGGTGAACAGCAACTCGGCGGGATGCACCGCGACACTCGCGTCACCGGGTTCGCTCAGGTGCACCTTGAACGCGTCGGAGAGCACCCGGGAGATCAGCCACTCGTCCCCGGCGCCGACGTCGGTGCCCGCCGCGACCGTGACCCCGGCCGCGATGGTGCGCCGCCACGGCATGGTGCCCGATCCCAGGAAGAGTTGGGACACCGGGCAATGCGCGATCGACGTGCCGGTGTCGGCCATGCGCGCGAGTTCGTCGTCGGTGCAGTGCACCGCGTGTGCCAGGATCGTCCGACGGCCCAATAGTCCCTTGCCGCCGACCTTTCCGCCGGGCAGGAACCGTCCGTCGTAGGTGTGCAGATAGCTCTCGACGCCGAAACCGCGCTTGACCAGATCGATCTCACCGGTGCCCGGCCGATTGTTCTCGTTGACATGGGTGTGGACGTACACACCCTTGTCGGCCACCTCGCCGTACAGGTCGCCGAGTGCGGCCAAGGTCTCGACGGTGACCGAGAGCGAGAAGCGCGGCACGATCGCCGCATAGGTGAGTGCGGTATCGAGATCGTCGGAATCCGTTCCATGCCAACGGTTGATCTCGTCGGCGGTGAGCTCGACGGCGTGCTGTTCGGAGGTGATCAACGGTGCCGCCGACGGCCCGCCGACCGTCTGGATTCCTCGTCCGCTCACCAATCGCAGTCCGGCGCGGCGGGTTTCGGTGAACAGCGAGTCTTGGGCGTGCGGAAACGCCGAACCGAACACCATGGCGGCGGTGGTGCCGACGGCGATGCGTCGTGCGGTGAAGTCGCGGGCGATCTGCGCGGCGAACTCCGGGTCGGCCAGTCGTGCCTCGGCCGGAAAGATGCAGTTGTCCAGCCATTCCAGCAGTTGTCCGCCACCGTAGGCGTCCACCGAGTAGGTCTGCGGAAAGTGGATGTGGGTGTCCACGAAGCCGGGGATCAGATAGCCGGTGCCGTGATCGTGCACCGTCTCGCCGGGGGCGCCCAGGCTGGGACGTGCATCGCGCGGGCCGCAGTAGACGATGGTGCCGTCGTCGTCGAGCACCAGTGCGCCGTCGGGCAGCCAGACGAGCGCCTCGTCGGCCCCGGTGACCGATGGGCTGCCCGCGACGTGGAAGATCTGACCCAGATGCGTCGTGCTCATCCGACCACGAAAGCACAGGTTGGAGTGGTCGGCCGGGTGAGCGCCGCTACCGTCGCCGCAGTCCGTGCTCGACCCGGGACAGTGTGCGCAGGGTCTCGTCGACTCCGGTGAGATCGCCGTCGAGCGCCTCGGACAGGATCGTCGACCATTCCCGGTACAGGTGGTCGATGTTGCGCCGAGCCAGCGGGGTCGTGGCCAGCCGTACCTGCCGGGCGTCCTGCTCGTCGCGGGTGCGGTCGATCAGTCCCTGCGCCTCCAGGGTCTTCAACGCGACGCTGACGTTGCTCTTCTGGAGTGCCGTCGCGCTCGCGGTGGCGCTCGGGGAGGTCCCCGGATTGGCGTCGATCCAGTGCAGTACCGCCGCTTCGGTGTCGGTCAGCGGGGCCAGGCCGAACCGATGGGGTTCGACGCTGCGGGCGATCCGCAGGATCAGGTCGGCGAGAGCGCCGAGCGACGTCGATTGCGAACTCATAAAAGTTATGATTCCATAACTAACTATGAAAATCGAGGACCTACCGCGCACCACCTCGCGACGCGATGCCGGCGCATCGCCGGTCAGTGGTGCGTTGTTGCTGGTCCTCGCTCTGCTGTCGGCCGTGGCTCCGTTCGCGACCGACATGTATCTGCCGGCCTTCCCGCAGATGACCGACGAACTGTCCGCGTCGGCCACGGCCGTCCAACTGACCCTGACCGCCTTCCTCGTGGGGGTGATGACCGGACAGCTGGTGTTCGGGCCGGTGTCGGATCGTTTCGGCCGGCTGCGTCCGCTGCTCTTCGGGGCCGTGCTGTGCGTGGTGGCGAGTGCGGTGGCGGTGTGGGCGCCGAGCATCTCGGTGCTGGTGGTCGCACGATTCCTGCAGGGGCTCGGTGGTGCGGCCGGCATGGTGATCGGTCGGGCGATCATCTCCGACCTCGCGCGGGGGAGGGCCGCCGCCCGCGCGTTCAGCCTGATGATGATCGTCGGCGGGGTCGCGCCGGTGATCGCGCCGCTGTTCGGCGGTTTCCTCGTTGGACCGATCGGCTGGCGCGGCATTCTCGGCGTGGTTCTGGCCCTGTCGATCGTGATGCTGGTGTCGATCGTCGTGGTGGTGCGGGAGACCCTGCCGGCCGAGCAGCGGGCGGCAGTGCGTGCGCGGCATGCGGACGAGGAGTCGCCGCTGTCTGCGCTCCGGTCGCGGGCCTTCGTCGGTTACTCGTTGACGTTCGCCTTCGCGTTTGCGGTGATGATGGCCTACATCTCGGCATCGCCGTTCCTGTATCAGGACATGATCGGGTTCGGCGCCGTCGGTTACGGCCTCGCGTTCGGGGCGAACGCGCTCGCGCTCATGGCCGTCAGTGGCCTGGCGGCGCGGTTGACGGCCACCCACGCGGTGCGGACGCTGGTTGCCGCGGGCATCACTCTGGTCGCCGCGGCGACAGCGGTTTTCGGTCTCCTGGTGGTCGCCGGGGTGCCTGACGGGTGGTTGGCGGTACCCATCTTCGTGGCGGTCGGCAGCCTCGGTCTGGTGTTCGGCAACGCGACGGCGCTTGCGTTGCAGGCGGTCCCGAGGGCCGCGGGCAGCGCGTCGGCGGTGTTGGGTGCGCTCCAGTTCGGCCTGGCGGCCGTGGTGTCCCCGCTGGTGAGTATCCGTGGTGAGGACACCGCCGGACCGCTGGCCGTGGTGATGCTCGCCTGCGCCGTGATCGCGGTGCTGGCGTTCGTGTTTGCCGGGCGCGGTGCCCGGACCGCTACGGCGTGAGGATCGCCCGCCCGCGCACGTTCCCGTTGTCGAGGTCGGTGATCGCGGACTGGAAGTCGTCGAGCGTGTACTTCTGCGTGTGCAGGTGCACGGAGCCGCGGGCGGCGAGTGCCATCAAGTCGCACAGGTCGTTGTAGGAGCCGACGAGGTTGCCGATGAAATTGATCTCCGTCGAGATGATGTCGATCGTCGGCACGTTGATGTTCTCGCCGTAGCCGACAACGTAGTAGTCGCCGGCGCGGCGCAGCATCGCGACGCCCTCACTGGTGGCGCCGCCCTCGCCGACGAAGTCGACGACGGCCTCGGCGCCGTTGCCGCCGGTGAGCTCTTGCACCTGCTCGATCTGGGAGCCGTCGGCCACCACACCGTGATCGGCGCCGATCGACAGCGCCAGTTTCACTGCATCGGCATTGCGGTCGACGACGACGATCTCGGCCGGGCTGAGCGCCTTGAGCACCTGAATCCCGATGTGCCCCAGGCCGCCTGCGCCGATGATCACGCACTTGTCGCGCGGGGTCAGACGTTTCGCGGCCTTGGCCGCGGCATGGTAGGCGGTCAGTCCCGCGTCGGCGAGCGCGGCGACGTCCGACGGTTCGAGCGAGTCGTCGATCTTCACCACGCTGCGGGCCGAGGTCTTGAGGTATTCGGCGTAGCCGCCGTTGGTGTCGATGCCGGGAAAGGCGTTCTGCATGCAGTGCACGTCGTCGCCGGAGCGGCATGCGCGGCACAGCCCACAGGTGATGAGCGGATGGACGATCACCTTGTCGCCCTCGGAGACGTTGGTGACGTCGGGGCCCACCGCCTCGACCCAGCCGGCGTTCTCGTGGCCGATCGTGTACGGCAGTTGCACCTGTGACTTCTCGGCCCACTGGCCTTCCAGGATGTGCAGATCGGTGCGGCACACGCCGGCCCCGCCGATCTTCACGATGACATCGAATGGTCCTGTCGGCGTGGGCTTTTCCACCTCCGACATCTCCAGGTTCTGGTGGTAGCCGACAACCTGTACGGCGCGCATGGTGCTCACAGCAGTGCTCCTTCGGGCGAAGTGGGTCGAACGGTGAGGGTGGACAACGGAATAAAGGTCGGATCGTAGGATGCGTCGGCCGGCTCGCTACCGAGACTGCGCGGCGCCTGATCGTCCGCCGAGCCCGGATAGCGCGTGCGCAGCAGACCTCGGCAGAAGTGTGCGTTGCCGTCGATCGAGATCCGGGTGGAACGTGCGCGCCGCAACGCCATCGGCACCTGTTCGGGTGTGTAGGTGGCGCCGTCGGCGTCGACCATGACGATTGCCTCTGGCGCCGTGGACAATTCGAGTGCCGTGCGCCGGCGCAGCAAGGCGGCTCGGTGTTCGTCGTCGGGCAGATCCGCGATCGTGACCGTGCCGAGTCCCTCGACGGGCCGGCTGGGATCGGCACGCAGGAGTCCGGTGAGGCAGCGTTCCATCGCGGCGGTGTGTGCCTTGCGGATGAACGTGTTTCGCAGTTCGTCGAGCGACTCGTGGGCTTCGTGCTTGAACGTTCCGCGATACCCGGCGTCGGCGGCCAGTCCGGCGTTGATGAGCTCCGAGTCGTGGTGGTCGTCGAGCTCGACCACCACGTGCTCCGTCGAATCCAGTCCGGTCAGTACGTCTTTCGCGTCCGAGGCCATCAGATACGCGAAGTTCGGGGAGCAGAACGACGTGGGGAGCCGCAGGTGCACTTCGACGTCGTGGTCGTCGACCGAGACCTCCCGGACAAAGCCGAGATCGGTGATCGGTTCGTCGAGTTCGGGGTCGATGACGGCCGACAGCGCCGTCATCACCTCCTCGCGCAAGCCCATGCTCACGCCCCCACGAGATTATCGGGTGCGCCGGCCGCGGCCTCGTCGGCGCCACGGGGGCCGGTGGCGGTTTCGTCTGCGTCGGCCAGCCGCAACTCGGCCGGCACGTCGATGCCGTACATCTTGGCGGCGTTGAGACCGAGGATCTTCTTCTTCTGCTCGAGGGTGATCTGCGGGTACTCGGTCATGTCCTCGGGGATGTTGAAGTCGACGAAGCTCTCGATCAGCCATCGGGGCGTCCACAACGCGTAGTCGGAGGCGAAGAAGATGCGGTCCTCGCCGACCCAGTAGAGCAGTTCGCCCATGATCTGTGCGAAGTACCGGGGCCGGCTGTGGATGAACGGGATCGCGACGGCCAGCCCCGCGTACACGTTCGGTTCCTGGGTGGCGATCCAGCAGAAGTCCTCCAGCCGGGGCAGGCCGCAGTGTTCGACGATGAAGTTGAGGTCGGTGAAGTCGGTCGCCACGTGATCGACGTCGGCCACGTCGAACGCATCCCGGTCGAGCGGCCGGATGGTCGGGCCCTTGTGGATGTGGATGTTCTTGATGCCCAGATCCCGGCACGCCTCGAGATAGCGGTAGGCCCACGGATCGGTCAGCTTGTAGCCGCGGGACTCGCCGTGCCACTCGGCGGTGTAGAGCTTGACGCCCTGCAACTGGTACTTCTCGGCGTCGATACGGAGCTGGTCGAGGCCGACCTCACCGTTGCGCGGGTCGAAGCAGTGGTTGTAGGTGAGCTTGTCGGGATGCTTCTTCGCGAGTTCGGAGGCCTCCTCGGTCTGCCCGAAGCCCTTGTAGTAGAACTCCCCGAGATAGGCCGGCTGGAAGATCGCATGGTCGACGTAACCATCGGTGAACAGGTCCTTCATCAGGCGGTCGCCGCCCTGGTACAGGTAATCCTCGTAGCTCCACACCTCCGACTCCGGTGACAGATTCTTGTGATAGTCGTAGAAGCAGTCGATGAACTGTTTGCCGTGGATGTTGCGCTGGTTCTCCGGCCGGCCGTCCCACAGCGCGATATGGGCGTCGACGATGAAATAGCTGTTCCCGTCCTTGGTGTACATCACGCATCCTCTCTCGCGGTGTGGTGGCTGTCACACCGTCTACGAGTGAGACTAGGAGCGTCGGCGGCGCGGTTGAGCCGGGCAACGTCTCAATGTGAGACATCGATCGGCGCAGGTGGGACGAGGTGTGCGAATGCCGAGGATTCCGGCATGGATCGGTGGGTGGTCAGTGCTTCTCGACCAGGAAGAGATGCTCGGTGACGTGCGTGGCGCGTCCCCGGAGATTACGGCTGCCACGAAAGGTGTTGTAGCGCTCCCGGAATTCGGTCACGGTACCGACCGCGGTCAGGATCTCGGTCATCTCCTGGGGTGAGATGAAACCCTCGTCGTTGAACGACACCAGCAGGAACGACGCATCGAGGTCGTCGACGAGTCGGCGCATCAGCTGCGGAGATTCCCGGCGCACGTTGTACCCGGACCGATTCCAGTCGACGGGGATCCCGGACACGGCGCTCGTCTGCGCGGGACGCCGGTAGTCGGCGATCAGGTTGAGCATGAAGTAGTTCGACCCGTACGGGTGCTGGTTGTAGGGCGGGTCGAGGTAGGCGAGATCGACGTGCCCGATGCGGTCGGGGAGTTCGTTGGCGTCCATCTGCAGCACGACCGTCTCCGCGTCGTGGCGGCTGAGCACGGGCACCGACGGCGCGATGGCCCCGAGGATGCGCACCAGGGCGTCCTCTCCGGAGCCGCCGAACCGGCCGACGCCGGTCGCCCGGTCCTTGTAGAAACCCTTGAACACGCCGGCGGTGTTGGCATGCACCGATGCCGCGGACAGCAACGGCGCCAACAGGAACGGCTTGAGGTGGTCGTCGAGCCCACCGATCAGCGTCGCGAACGCATCGAGTCGCCGGGCGTTGTCGCGGGTGTAGAAGACCCGTTCGCCGGGCCGGATGTCGGCGTCGTCGTCGGGGGCGTAGAGCTCCTCGATGAAGCCGTCGACGTGGTATCCGGTATCCACCATCGAGGTGAAATCGGTTATCAGACGGGAGATCTCACCGAGATCGACGTCGCGGCGGTTGGCGAGGTGACACTGGCTCATCACGCGGGCATACGATTCGAGATCGTTGGCGATGACCGTCGACGACCTCGCCTTCAACAGCCGCGACACGGCGCCGCTGCCCGAGAATGCGTCGAGCACGGTCATCTTGCGGCCGAGCCGATCGGCGACCTGCGCGGCCGCGCGGTCGATCAGACGCCGGAGCGAGCGCTTGTTGCCGAGGTAGGTGAGGAGCTGATCGGCGAGGTAGGCGGGGTCCTCGTCGACGACGGTGGTGGATCTCTCCTCGGCGGGCACGTCCCCTATTGTGCTGCCAAGTCCGCGCGCCGCGGTCCCCGCAACGCCGACGCCACCGCGGCACACACCGATAGCGCGATCGACACGGTGAACACCACCACGAGTCCGTCGTGGAACGGTCCGGACAGCAGCTGGGGGAAGAAACTGTGCCCGGTGAGCGCCGCCTGCTGGGTACCGGTGAGCGTCGGGAGCACGCCGGTGCCGGCGAGCAGATGCTCGATCGGATTGACGCCGAGGATGGCGGAGAACAGTGACGCGACCGGCGGCAGGTTGGCGACGTCGGCCGCGACCGACGCCGGAACACCCTGTCCCTGAAGGCCTGCCGACATGGCCGACGGCAGATGCGTCGAGAGTCCGACGATCATCAGCGAGAAGAACACCCCGATCGACAGTGCGGTGCCCGAATTCTGGAAGGTCGCACGCATGCCGGACGCCACGCCGCGGTAGCGGGCTGGGACGCTGCTCATGATCGACGAGGTGTTCGGTGCGGCGAACATGCCCGTGCCGACCCCGTTCAGTGCGATCAGCAGAGCAAACGCCCAGTACGGGAAGGTGATCGGCAGGAACAGCAGTCCGACGAAGCTCGAGCCGAACAACACCATGCCCATCGTCGCGAAACCGCGGGCGCCGAACCGGTCCGACATCGCTCCGGTCAGCGGCCCGGAGACGAAGAACCCGAGGGTCAGCGGCAGCAGGAAGATGCCCGCCCAGAGCGGGGTGTCGGCGTAGTCGTAGCCGTGCAACGGCAGCCAGATGCCCTGCAGCCAGATGATCAGGATGAACTGAAGTCCGCCCTGCGCCAGCGACGCGCAGAGGGCGGCGATGTTGCCCGCGGTGAAGGCGCGAATCCGGAAGAGCCCCAACTCGATCATCGGCTCGGCGACATGGCGCTCGATGAACACGAATGCGATCAGCAGGCCGACGCCGGCCGCGAGCAGCACGATCACCTTCGGGTTGGTCCACCCCATGGTGTGCCCGCCGTAGGGCTGCAGGCCGATGGTGATGGCGATGAGGATCGCCGAGAGGCCGATCGCGAAACTGCCGTTGCCCCACCAGTCGATGCGGCCGGGGTGGCGTTCTCCGTTGTCGCGCAGCTTGCGATAGGCCCAGACGGTGAAGAACAGGCCGATCGGCACGTTCACCCAGAACACCGCACGCCAGTCCCAGGCGGCGAGCAAGCCGCCCAGCACCAGGCCGGTGAGCTGGCCCGCGAGCGCGGCAACCTGGTTGAGCCCCAACGCGAATCCGCGACGGTCGGCCGGGAACGCGTCGGTGAGGATGGCCGCGGAGTTGCCCGTGAGCATCGAGCCGCCGAGTGCCTGCAGTACCCGCCACCCGATCAGCCAGACCGCCGCCGCCGAGGCGTGGAAAGGATCGAAGGACAACAGGATCGACGCGACGGTGAACACCACGAACCCGGCGTTGTAGATGCGGACGCGACCGAACATGTCGCCGAGTCGGCCGAGCGTGGTGACCGCGACCGCCTGGACGAGGCGGTAGCCCATGATCATCCACAAGAGGTAGCCGATGTTCTCCGGTGCGAGGGGATCGAGGCCGATGCCGCGGAAGATCGCCGGCAGCGAGATGATCACGATCGAGCCGTCGAGCGCCGACATGAAGACGGCCGCGGTGGTGTTGGACAGGGCGACCCAGCGGTAGCGGTCGGGCCGGGTCGGGATGCGGGGAGCGGCGTCGACGGCGTCGGTCTGCGCTGCGGTCACAGCGCGTTCGCCAATCGGTCGAGCAGGGGCAGCGCCGTGGCGACCGCGGCGATCTCGTCGTCGGTCAACGTCTCCGACATCGCGTCGGCGATGGCCCGCGTCCGATGGTTGCGCCGATCGGACAGTGCCGCGGAGCCGGCCTCGCTCAGACTGACCAGCACCCGCCGGCCGTCGCTGGGATCGGGGGCACGATCGAGGTAGCCGCGTTCGAGCAGTCCGGCGATGGTGACGCCCATCGACTGCGGGGTGACCTGTTCCCGCCGGGCCAATTCCGCGGACGTCGTCGGGCCGCAGCGGTCGAGGCGGGCGAGCACCGAGGTTTCCGGAACGCTGGGATCGTCTTGCCCCCGGTGCTGGCGGAGTCGGCGCACCAACGATCCGATGGTGACACGCAGGTGGGACGCGACGTCGAGGACATCCGGATCAGCCATGTCATCAATCTACACTGATAAGTCTTAGTTGATAAAGTGCTTTTGTCACCGGGGGCCACCGAATGTGGCACGCTCTCGGTAGCCGTCGCACGGAGGGGACCCGGGCGCGCAGGGAGGTACACGTGTTTCGATTCACCGGTGTAGTTGCTCTTGTCGCCCTTGCGGTGATCGCGATCGTGCTCGCGGTGATCGGTCCATGGGGATGGATCGTCGCTGCGGTGATCGTGACGCTGCTGGCCGGGGTCGGGGTGTACGACCTCGTCCAGCGCCGCCATTCGATCCTGCGCAACTACCCGGTGCTCGGCCACATGCGCTTCCTGTTCGAGGGCATCCGGCCCGAGATCCAGCAGTACTTCATCGAGCGCAACTTCGACGGGCGTCCGTACGACCGCGACGTGCGATCCCTGATCTACGAGCGGGCGACCGGTACCGCCGCGGAACTCGCGTTCGGCACCGAGCGCGACATCGACCGGCCCGGCTACGAGTACCTGGTGCACTCCGCCGCGCCGCTCGATCCACCCGACGAGCCCTTCCGGGTTCGGGTCGGCGGCCCGGACTGCACCCAGCCGTACGACATGGCGTTGTTGAACGTGTCCTCGATGAGCTTCGGGGCGCTGTCGGCAAACGCCGTCAAGGCCTTGAACGACGGCGCCCGCAAGGGTGGATTCGCCCATGAAACCGGCGAAGGCGGTCTGACGCCCTACCACCAGCGCGGCGCGGACGTGATCTGGGAGATCGGATCGGCCTACTTCGGAACCCGTACCGACGACGGACATTTCGATCCCGATCAGTTCACCGAGAAAGCGGCCGACGAGCGCGTCAAAGGCATCCTGGTGAAGCTCAGTCAAGGTGCGAAACCCGGTATCGGTGGCGTTCTGCCGGCCGCCAAGGTCAGTGAGGAGATCGCCCGGTACCGGGGCATCCCCGTCGGCCGGAAGTGTGTCAGCCCGCCGGCCCACTCGGCGTTCTCCACGCCCCGCGAGCTGATCGGGTTCGTCGCCCGACTGCGAGAACTGTCCCAGGGCAAGCCGGTTGGCTTCAAACTGTGCGTCGGCTCGCGTGTGGATGTGCTCGCGATGTGCAAGGCCATGGTCGAGGAGCAGAGCACTCCGGATTTCATCATCGTCGACGGCGCGGAGGGCGGAACCGCTGCGGCCCCACTCGAATACGAGGATCACGTCGGACTTCCGCTCACCGACGGGCTGATGACCATGCACAACGCCCTGGTCGGCGTTGGTCTGCGCGATCGGATTCGGATCGGGGCGAGCGGAAAAGTGGCCTCCGGCAACGACATCGTCAAACGCCTGATCCAGGGTGCGGACTACACGAATGCGGCCCGCGCCATGATGATGGCGGTCGGTTGCATCCAGTCGCAGCGCTGTCACACCAACAAGTGTCCGGTCGGCGTGGCGACACAGGATCCGCGGCGTGCCCGCGCCATCGACGTGGTGGACAAGGCCGAACGCGTCTACCGATATCAGCACGCCACCGTCGCGCAGGCGATGCGTCTGATGGGATCGATGGGGATATCGGACCCGGCGCAACTGTCGCCGCATCAGTTGCGCAAGCGCGTCTCGCCCACCGAGCAGAGTTCGTACGCCGAACTCTTCGAGTGGCTGACACCGGGAGAGTTGCTGGCCGTCCCGCCGGAATCGTGGCGGGCAGACTGGGCGCTCGCCGATCCGGACTCGTTCGCGCCGGCCGGTGACGGCGGAGCGCGGTACCGCCGACTGGTGCAGCCGGAATTGGACATCTGACCCACCTCAGGTCTCGTGCGTCGTTCGCGCGCAATTGATTTGGCCGTCTAACAACAGCTTGACACGCCTGTAAGGCTTCGGCTAGTTTTCGGGTGGCGCAGGTCACATGTCGGATTTGCGCTCGACGTTCGCCACCCGGCGTTCGTGGCAGTACCCCCGTGACGTGACCACATGCCCTGGTGGGCTGATCTGTCGTGCCCACCGGACGCCAGGAAGGCGAAAAGTGCGAATGCGAAGAAGAACCGGCCGGATCGTTGCGGTGGCCATTGCCGCGACCTGTGCGTTTACCGTTGCCGCGTGTAGCAGCGACAACAGCAGCTCCAGCGGTGGATCGAGCGCCGCAGACGAGAGCGGCGTCAAGGCGACCGGCGACCCGGTCAAGATCGGACTCTTCGACCCGTCCAAGGGACCCGCCACGCAGGCCGGTGTCGCCACCGGGCAGAAGGCTGCCGTCGACTACATCAACAACCAGCTCGGCGGTCTCAACGGGCGGCCGATCGAGGTCGTCGACTGCGGCATCGACCAGACCGCGCCGGAATCCACCATCGCCTGCGCGAACCAGTTCGTGCAGGCCGGAGTCGTCGCCGCGGTCGACGGTTACGACTCGGAATCGCTGGCCGCAGTGCCGATCCTGACGTCGGCGAAGATCCCGCTCATCGGGCAGATCCCGTTCAACACGGCGACCGGCGCCTCCGCCGACAACCGGGTCTACTTCGGCCCGCCGCCCGCGGCCTTCCTCGTCGGATTCATGCAGACGCTCAAGCAGCAGGGCAAGACGTCCCTGACACTCGCCAATGCCGATCTGCCACAAGCACATCAGGTGTTCGACGGCCTGCTTGCCCCGCTCGGCAAGCAACTGGGGATCACCGTCAAGAGCGTCTACTATCCGCCGACGGGACCGAACTTCACCGCGCTGGCGACGACGCTCGCCGAGGGCAACCCGGATGCGGCCGGTCTGATGACCTCCCCCAACGACAACACCTGCACCAAGCTGGCGCAGTCCCTGCGGTCGGTGGGCTACAAGGGCACGATGTTCATGGCGGCCTGCACCGAGTTCATCGACACACTGGGCGCCCAGGCCGTCGGCGCGGAAACCTATTCGCCGGGATGGCAACCGCCCGCGAAGGATTCGGCTCCGGAGCCGGCCAAGAGCAACCTGGCGATCGCGCAGAAGTACATCGACCAGCAGGGTGGCACCGGTGGGTTCTACGCCTACGGCGCATTCTCCATCCTCACCGACATGGTGAACGGGCTCAACCAGGCCAAGGTCACCGACTTCACCGGTCCCAACGTGCTCACCGCTCTCAAGGGGCTCAACGGATTCCAGAGCTTCCTCGGTCCGAAGCTCACGTGCGGCAAGCCCACCACCCCGAACTGCACCACCGAGATGCTGTTGTTCGAGGTGACCTCCGACAAGACCACCAAGCCGGTGGGCGGTGGGTTCATCACGCCGAGTCCTGAAGTGCTCAAGGCCATTCCGGGTGCTGCATAACCGCAATGGGTCAGTTTCTGCAGTTCGTCTTCCTGGGTCTGTCGACCGGTGCGGTGTATGCGGTCCTGGCGTCGTCGCTTGTCGCGGTACACGCGGCGACCGGGATCATCAACTTCGCGCAGGGTGCGATCGGTCTGTGGGCGGTGTATGTCGTTGCCGCCCTTCGCACCGACGGCAGCCTGGTGCTGCCGGTCGGTTCGATCCCGCTCGGCAGCCAGGACCACCCGACGCCGATGGTCGCGGCCATCGGCATCGGTGTGGTGTACGCGGTGATCTGGTCACTCGCGGCGCACCTGCTCGTCTTCCGGCCACTGCGCCGGGCACCGGTGCTCGCACAGGTGGTCGCGTCGGTGGGGTTGATGCTCTTCGTCCAGGCGCTCGTCCAATTGCGCTTCGACACAGAGAATCTCCTCGCCCTGCCGATCCTCCCGGACGGCACGATCGGGTTGGCCGGCGCGGTCATCAACATTTCCGACCTGATCCTCGCGGCCACCGCCATCCTCATCGCGGTCATGTTCTGGGCCTACTTCCGGCTGACGACCCTGGGCGTGGCGACCCGCGCCGGTTCGGAAGATGAACTCGCCGCCCGACTCACCGGCTATTCGCCCGACCGCCTCGCCGCGATCATCTGGGCGATGACCGGAGCGGCCACCGGTCTGATCGTCATCCTGGCGGCGTTCACCATCGGGCTCAACGTCACCAGCTACACCTTCTATGTGATCCCGGCGCTCGCGGTGGCGCTCGTCGGGCGCCTGTCCTCCTTCGGCATCGCCTGTGCCGCAGGTCTGGTGCTCGGGTCGTTCCAGGCGGTGATCACCTGGCTCACCACCAAGGACTGGTGGCCGGAGTGGGCGCAGGCCGGCCTGGGTGACGCGCTGCCGTTCCTCATCGTGGTGATCGCCCTGTTCGCATTCGGTGGCCGCATACCGTCGCGGGGCTCGCTCGGCGAGGTGAAGATGCCTGCGGTCCACATCCCACGGATGCGGGTGATACCGATCGCGCTGGTGATCGCCGCGGTGACGGCCGTGATCCTGTTCACCTCGGGCACATGGCGATTCGGCGTCGTGACCTCCGTCATCCTCTCGCTGATCGCGCTGTCCCTGGTGTTGCTGACCGGCTATCTCGGGCAGATCTCGTTGGCGGCCATGGCATTTGCCGGTACCGCGGGGTTCGCCCTGTCCAAGCTGACGGTCAACTGGCATGTGCCGTTCCCGTTCAGCATCTTCATCGCGTCGCTGATCGCGACCTTCCTCGGCATCCTGGTCGGGGTGCCGGCGTTGCGGATTCGGGGCGCGCAGCTTGCGGTGGTCACCCTGGCGGCCGCGGTGGCGATCCAGAGTTTCGTCTTCAACAACCCGGAGATCACCGCATTCGAGGGCAACATGATCGTGGACCCGACATTGTTCGGGCTGGATCTCGGTGTGCGCGACGGCACCAACCTGGTGACCATCCGGTTCGCGCTCATGGTGCTGGTGGTGGTCGCGGTCGCCACGCTCGCGGTGATGCGCTTCATGTCGGGCTCCACCGGCCGGTCGTTTCTCGCGGTCCGCTCCAACGAGCGTGCCGCCGCCTCGGTCGGCATCAACGTGGCGTCGACGAAGCTGCTCGGATTCGCGTTGTCGGCGTTCCTCGCCGGGGTCGGCGGCTGCCTGATCGGCTACAGCCGCGGCCAGCTCTCTGCCGGTTCGTTCACGGTGATGATCGGTCTCACTCTGCTGGCGATGACCTATGTCGGCGGGATCACCTCGGTCGCCGGCGCTTTCGTCGCGGGCGTCATCGGGCCGCTCGGCGTCGGGTATGTGTTCCTCAACCAGACCCTGAATCTCGGCGAATACTACGACCTGATCGCGGCCGGCGGGCTGCTGCTGATGGCCGTGCTGAACCCGGTGGGGCTGACCGGCGCGGTGTCCGACCTCGTCGACAAGGTGCGATCCCGACGGCCCGACGGCACCGCAGAGGAATCGGAACAGGTTGCTGTGCAATCGAACTCGGAGGCCGGTGCGCATGCCTGAGAATCCCACGCCGCTCCTCGAGACCCACGGGCTCTCGGTACGGTACGGCGGTGTCACCGCCAACGCGGATATCGACATCACCGTCGAGCCGGGCGAGATCGTCGGGCTCATCGGGCCCAACGGCGCCGGCAAGACGACCTTCGTGGATGCCGTCACCGGCTTCACCAAGTCGTCGGGTCACGTGCTGCTCGACGGTGATCGGATCGAGCGCAAGAGTCCGCACCGTCGTCGCAACGCCGGCATGGCCCGGACCTGGCAGGCCGGAGAGCTGTTCGCCGACTTGACGATTGCACAGAACCTCGCGGTGGCCGTGCAGCGCGTCGGATTGCGCGCGCTGTTCTTCGACGTGTTCACCGGGTCGCCGCCGCCGGCCGGCGTGGTGGAGGACGCCCTGGAGAAGGTCGGGCTGACCGCGGTCGCCGATCGGCGTCCCGGCGAACTGAGCCTCGGGCAGCAGAAACTCGCCGGCGTCGCCCGAGCGCTGGTCGGCGGCACACGGATGGTGCTACTCGACGAGCCCGCGGCCGGACTCGACACGCACGAGAGCAAGGAGTTCGGCGGGGAACTGCGTCGCATCGCCGCCGACGGGATCGGCATCCTGCTGATCGACCACGACATGTCTCTGGTGCTCGATGTCTGCGACCGCCTCTACGTGCTGGACTTCGGCCGGGTGATCGCCGCCGGGTCGCCGGAGGAGATCCAAAACGATCCCGCAGTGGTCGCCGCCTACCTCGGCAGTGCCGAGGTGCAGGCCGATCTGACGACCGGTACCCCGGCGACCACCACCGAACCGGGCGGAGAGTGACCCCCATGGGTGAGACCACCACCAACACCGCCGATCCCGTGTTGTCGATCGACGAGATCACCGTCGGGTACGGCGGGGTGCCCGCCGTCCGCAACTTCTCGGCGGCCGTCGGTGCGGGCGAGATCCTCGCGCTCCTCGGCCCGAACGGCGCGGGCAAGACCACGACCCTGCTGGCCGCGGTCGGCGCGATACCGCTCATGTCGGGGACGATCACCGCGCTCGGCCAGCCGATCGACGGTCACGTCGAACGCAACGCGCGTCGCGGCATCACCCTGGTACCCGACAACCGCGGCGTGTTCCACCGACTGTCGGTCGCCGACAACCTGCGCCTGGCCAAGCGCAAGGGCGGCGGCAGCATCGACACCGTCTACGAGCACTTTCCCCGGCTGGCCGACCTCCGCGGACGGCGCTGCGGCAACCTGTCGGGTGGCGAACAGCAGATGCTGGCGCTGGCCAAGGCACTGCTCACCCGGCCGTCGGTGCTCCTGATCGACGAACTCAGTCTGGGGCTCTCGCCGATCGCGGTCCAGGACCTGTTGCCGCGGCTGCGATCCATCGCCGACGACCAGCAGATGGCGGTGGTCCTGGTGGAGCAGCACATCGACCTCGCGCTCGGTATCGCCGACTCGGCCATCGTGTTGCACCACGGTCGGGTGGCGCTGACCGGTTCGGCGCGCGAACTGCGGGATCGGCGGGATACCGTCGAGGACGCATACTTCGGCCGGTTGAGCGCAGCCCACGGCGCCGGCTGAGACGCGACACCGGAGGAGACAGCGTGGTGGCCCACACCGGAGAAGGCGATCGTCGAGACCGGCGCAAGCGCAAACTGAGCACACGCAACCGGCCGACCGATGCCGAACTCCTCGACGCCGCACGGGCGGTCATCGCCGAGCAGGGTGCCGAACGCGTCACGATGGACATGATCGCCGAGGCCGCCGGCACCACCCGCGTCACGCTGTACGCGCACTTCGGCTCTCGGGACGAACTGTTCGACAAGGTGGTGGTACGAGAACTCGACGAGTTCACCGCCTGGATGTTCGCCGCCTACGACGAAGGGCTCGACATGCCCTTCGGAGCCCGGGCCCGGCACTCGGTGGAAGCGACGTTCGAGTACGCCCGCCGAAATCCGGAAGGGTTACGGGTACTGCTGGCCCACCGACAGGAGGCCGAGGACCCGGGTCGACGACTCTATGCCACCCTCGAACCCCGGGTCGCGGCGCGCCTGCGGGAGAACTACGCGGCCCGCGGCGTGGAGATCGCGGCCAGTGCGGACACGCTCGCCTCGTTGCTGATCGGCATGAGTCTGGACATCGCCTACCGCGCGCTGATCGTGGACGGGGCCGACATCGACGCCGCCTGCGACCTCGCGATGACGGCGACGCTCGCGGTGTTGCGAGATGTGCGGCCCGAGCAACTCCTGGCCATCGATGCGTCCCTCACGAAGCCGTGACTGTCGTAGAGTCGGTCTGTGGGTAAGAAATCCAAGAAGTCACACGGCAAGACCGTTCGGCCGGCGGCCGTCGAAACCGACTCGGCACCACAGCCTTTGATGAAGAACAAGGAGTACCTCAAAGAGCTCAAGACCTTGCACGCCGAACTAGTCGCCCTGCAGGAGTGGGTGAAATCGTCCGGCGCGAAGATCTGCGTGGTGTTCGAGGGCCGGGACACGGCGGGTAAGGGCGGCGTGATCAAGGCGATCACCGAACGGGTGAGTCCCCGGGTGTTCCGCGTCATCGCGCTGCCGACGCCGACCGAGCGTCAGAAGTCGCAGATGTACGTGCAGCGGTTCGTCCCGCACTTCCCGGCGGCCGGCGAGGTGGTCATCTTCGACCGCAGTTGGTACAACCGTGCCGGCGTCGAGCGCGTCATGGGATTCTGCACCGAGGAACAGACGAAGCAATTCCTCAGCGACGCACCCGACATGGAGCGCGCCATGGTCCGCTCGGGGATCATCCTCATCAAGTACTGGCTCGAGGTCAGCGAGGGACAACAGACCGCCCGCCTCGAGAGCCGACTCACCGACCCGCGCAAGTACTGGAAGCTCTCCCCGATGGATGTGGAGTCCTACACCCACTGGGACGACTACACGGCGGCCCGCGACGACATGTTCCGCTACACCGACTCCGGATGGGCCCCCTGGTACGTCGCCAACACCGACGACAAGAAACGCGGGCGACTCAACATCATCAGGCACCTGCTCGATCAGGTGCCGTACGAGCCGCTGTCCGCGCCCGACATCGAACTGCCGAAGCGGAAGGTCAGCGATGAGCACGTGGGCACCGAGCTACCGGTGACCCGGATTCCGTCGCGGTACTGAGGGACTCAGTCGCCCATCAGATGATCGTGGGCGACATGGGCGAAGATGCGCAGGTAATCGCGCAGCGAGTCGTCGTCGGCGTAGAAGCCCGGGTTGTGGTTCATCGCCATGCCCCGGCCGCCCTCTGCCGGCAGCATGGTGTCGCCTGCCACCAAGGTGTCCTGGACGCCGTATGTGAAGTAGGCGCCGCCGAAGTCGCGGACGAACACCGACATGTCGTCGTAGCCGAGGGCGGCCGGTGCGTCGATGACCCGCTCGGGTCCGACGACCCGCTCGATCGTCGGCCGGATCTTCTCCACCCACTCGACGGTGTTGGTCACCGGCGGCACGTCCTGCAGATACTCGACCGTGGCGGTTGCACCGAACGAGGCCGCCGAGTGCTCGACGAGCCGGCGCAGGTGATCCTGCACCACCGACATGTCGCCGGTGTCCAGGCAGCGGATCGTGCCCCACATCGTCACGGTCGAGCCGATGACGTTGAACCGGCCGACATCCTCGAGATGACCGAACGACACGGTGATCGCATTCGTCGCGGGCACCTGCCGATAGATCTGGGCGCTTCCGGAAATGATCTGTGCTGCAACCGGATACGGGTCGACCCCGTACCAGGGGGTGGAGCCGTGGACCTGCTTGCCCTCGACGGTGACCTTGATCAGGCATGACGCCGCGAACGCGTTGCCGACGTGTACGCCGACGATGCCCTTGGGAAGCGGAATGACGTGCATCCCGAACACCATCGACGGTCTCGCCGACGCGAAGATCCCGGAGTCGACCATCGCCTGGGCGCCGCCGCTCTCGTCCACCGGCGGTCCCTCCTCCGCGGGCTGGAAGATGAACATCACCGACCCGGGCAGACGGTCGCGGACCGATCCCAGGACGTGGGCCGCGGCGAGCACGGTCGAGGTGTGGCAGTCGTGCCCGCACGCATGGGATACCGGGAACGGTCCGCCCGGGTAGGTCTCGTCGACGACGGTCGAGGCGAACTCCACCCCGGAGTCCTCGGCCACCGGCAGCGCATCGGTGTCGGCGCGCAGACCGGCGATGCGTTCGCCGTCGTGGCCCCCGCGCAATACGGCGACCACACCGTGACCGGCGATGCCCTGATGGATCTCGTCGACCCCGGCCTCGGCCAGTCGTTCGACGATGAACGCCTCGGTGTTCACTTCGCGATTGGAGAGCTCCGGGTTGGCGTGCAGGTGGTGGCGCCAGGCGATCTGGTCCGGATGGATGCGGTCGACGGCCTCGTCGATGGCCGATCGGGTGTTCTCCACGCCTGCGCTCATGCAGCCGATCGTATTCTGCCCGGATCGCCGAACCGATCATTTTCGTCGCCGCACCGCGCGACAATGGGCCTGCGGACAGGAGAGGTGGTGCGGCGTGGGTGACGCGATGGTGCTGGCAGAGGTGCGGACGGCGTCTGAGTTACAGGCGGTCACGGAATGGGCGGCCGAGGCTCACCCGGACGCGCCGGTGGTGCCGGTCGACGACGTCGTGCCCGACCACCTTCATCAGGACACGCTGCTGATCCCGGCGCGCGTGGTGTGGTTGCCACCGAAACGCAAGGGTGAGCACCGCGTCTCGGTGGCCGACGTGCTGGTCCTGTCCAATCCGCGCCGGCCACCGGCGTTCCGGCAGCCGTCGTTGCGCAAGCGGCATCCCGACCGCGCACGAGTCGTGGCGGGCGACCCGGCGACGGTCGCCGAACTGCGGGTCCGCCACGAACAGGTGACCGCCGAGGGCGAGCCGTTCGCGTCGTTCGTCGCCGTGCAGGCGGCGCTGTCGTCGGAGCGGGCCGAACGGCAGGTCGTCGGCGATCGCTACAAGGTTCCCCGGCTCGTCGCCAAACAGATCAGTTCGTCGGCGCGGTTCCAGACGAACGCGGCCAAGCTCGCCGCCGATCTCGGACGCCCGGTGGCAGACGTGGTGACCGAGGCCACCGACAAGCTGTCGACGTTCGTGGCCACGCAGAGCCGCTTGATGGACGACATCTTCTCGACCGTGTTCGGCAACCTCCACGAACACACGTGGTCGGTGTCGGTCGATTTCGACACCCTGGGCCGACTCAAGGAGCTGAACAAGTCGTGCAGCCTGGTCTTCCTGCCGTCGCACCGGTCCTACGTCGATCCGCTGGTGCTGGCCGAGGTTCTTCGCGACCATGACTTCCCGCCGAACCTGGTTCTCGGCGGCAACAACCTGTCGTTCTGGCCGGTGGGCCCGATCGCCCGACGGGCGGGCATGATCTTCATCCGCCGCAAGTTCGGCTCGGATCCGGTCTACAAGTTCGCCATGCGGTCCTATCTCTCGTTCATCGTCGAGAAGCGGTTCAACCTCGAGTGGTACATCGAGGGCGGGCGGAGCCGCACAGGCAAGCTCCGCAAGCCGATGCTGGGGCTGCTCGCCTACGTCGTCGACGCGGTCCGACAACTCGACGAGGCCGACGTCATGGTGGTCCCCACCGCGATCGTCTACGACCAGCTCCACGAGATCGGCGCCATGGCCGCGGAGTCCGCCGGCGGCACCAAGAAACCCGAGGGCGTCGGATGGTTGCTGAAATACGCACGGGCGCAGCGCACCTACATGGGTGAGGCGCGGGTTCGGTTCGGCGAGCCGTTCTCGCTGCGGCAGGCCATGGCCGAAGCGGGGGAGGGGCGTTCGAGCCTGGACAAGGTCGCGTTCAAGGTGATGGACGCGATCAACGCGGCGACCCCCATCTCGGCCACCTCGCTGGCCGGTTTCGCCCTGCTCGGCGCCTCCGACCGCGCCTACACGGCACCCGAGATCGAGGCGATTCTCGCACCGCTGCTGGCCTACATCGAACGGCGCAACCTCCCCGGACCGGACCCGGCCCTGTGCCGCGGTGCCGGGCTGCGCAGGACCCTGCGGGTGCTCACCAAGGCCGGCGTGCTGTCCAAATTCGACGGCGGGCCCGACCCGGTGTGGTCGATCGCACCGGGCAATCATGTGATCGCCGCGTACTACCGCAACGGCGCGCTGCACCACTTCGTCGACCGTGCGATCGTCGAACTCGGGCTGATCGCGATCGTCGAGGGCGAAGTGACCGGCGGCGACGACGGCTTGCTGGCCGCGGCCCAGCAGGAAGCCCTGCGCATTCGGGATCTGCTGAAGTTCGAGTTCTTCTTTCCCGCCAAGGACGAATACCTGCACGACCTCGGTGCCGAGATGGATCTGTTCGCACCGGACTGGCGCGATCTCGACAACCATGAACCCGAGTGGCTCGAGAATGTGATGAGCAGTCACGCCGACGAGTTGTTCGCGCGCCGGACGTTGCAGTCGTTCTTCGATGCGCAACTCGTCGTCGCCGAGCGTCTGGTGAGCCTCGGTGACGACTTCCGGGACAAGGATGCGATTCTCACCGACTGTCTCGGGCTCGGTCGGCAGTTGGTGTTGCAGGGTTTCGTCCGGTCGAAGGATTCGGTGTCCAGAGATCTCTACGACGCCGCGTATCAGCTCGCCGAGAATCGAGGTCTGGTCGGTCCGGGCGGGAGCACGGTCCGGGCCGAGCGGCGGCGCGCCTGGCTCGACGAGGTCCGCACGATGCGAGAACGGTTGGCACGCATAGCCGCAATCGAGGCCGAGCATGCGGGAGAGACGGCATGAGCGCCTTCACCGACAGGCTGCGCGAGATCCGCTCGGCACCCACCGGCAAGAAGATCGGCGCGTTCTTCGACTACGACGGCACCCTCATCGATGGCTTCTCGGCCAGCGCCATCGTCCGATCTCGTTTGCGCAGTATGGAGTTCAGCCTCGGCGAGCTCGCCGACGATGTGCTCATCGGACTACGCGGCGTGGTGTCCGAACAGGATTATGCGGAGGTTCTCGAGGCGACGAAGCCGGTGTTCGCCGGCAAACCGTACGCCGAACTCCTCGAGTTCGGTGATCACCTCTTCCGGTACGAGACGGCGGCCAAGTTGCGGCCGCAGATGTGGCAGATCATCCGGGCCCATCGGGAGATGGGTCATCGTATCGTGATCGCCTCGTCGGCAACGAGATTCCAGATCGAGCCGATCGCCCGGGAGATCGAGGCCGACCACGCGCTGGCGACCGACGTCGAGGTGATCGACGGAATCGTCACCGGCACCGTGATCGGCCGCCCGCTGTGGGGGCCCGGTAAGGCGGCCGCGGTGCGGAAGCTCGCACGCGAACACGAGGTGGACCTCGACGCATCGTTCGGCTACAGCGACGGCGACGAGGACATCCCGTACCTGGAATCGGTCGGCCATCCGGCCGCGATATCACCTGGTCGCATCATGCGGGCCGAGGCCGAAGCGCGCGGCTGGCCGATCATCGACCTCCGCAATCCCTCGCACAACCGACTCGGCATGGCCCTGCGTACCGGCGCCTTCTACGGGTCCTTCATCGGTTCCGCCGCAGCCGGGTTCGCCGGTGGCCTGTTGACTCGAGATTCGAAACTGTTGGTAGACAAGGCCCTTCCGTTCGGCAATGAACTCGGATTGACGCTGGCCGGTGTCGACGTCGTCGTGATCGACGGCGCGGTGAATCTGACCGCGCACCGTCCGTGCGTATTCGTGTTCAACCACCAGTCGAAACTCGATATGCCGGTGATGCTCCGCCTGGTCCACCGCGACGCCACCGGGGTGGCCAAGAAGGAGATCAAACGGGTTCCCGTGCTCGGCCAGATCCTCGACGCCGCGGGCCTGGTCTTCATCGATCGCGCCAACGCGGGCAAGGCGATCGAGCAGCTGGCGCCGGCGGTGGAGAAACTCCGCGACGACAAGATGTCGTTGGTGGTGGCGCCGGAGGGGACCCGCTCTCCGACGCCGCGCGTCGCGCCGTTCAAGAAGGGGCCGTTCCATATCGCGGCGCAGGCCGGGGTGCCCATCGTCCCCGTGGTGTTGCGTAACACCGGTGAATTGATGTGGCGGGGAAGTCAATTGATCAAGCCCGGCACCGTCGAGGTGAAGGTGCTGCCACCGGTGGACACGTCGGGGTGGGAGGCCGACTCCATGGGTCGGCATGCCGAGGAGGTGCGGCAGATGTTCATCACCGCCCTGGCCGATTGGCCGGTGGAGTCGTTCGAGGACGGACGGATGACGCGATCGACGGAGGCCTGGATATGAGCAACGACCAGCCGCTGGACATGGCCAACGAGCCGTACATGAGTGCCGTCGACACCATCATGTGGCGGGGCGGCTTCAATCGGCGACTCCGCAGCACCATCAGTGTGCTGGAAATCTATGACCGCGTACCGGATTGGGACCGGCTGATGGCCGCGCACGAGTGGGCCAGCCGGATGGCGCCGCGCTTCCAGCAGCGGGTCATCGACTCGCCGTTGGGCACCGGCACGCCGAGTTGGGCCATCGACCCCGACTTCGACCTGCACTACCACGTCCGGCGGATCCGGCTCGGTGGCGACGGCTCGATGCGCGAACTCCTGACGACCTGCGAGCAACTCGCGATGACGGCCCTCGACCCCGAACGGCCCCCATGGGAGGGCACCCTGATCGAGGGGTTGCCGGGCGGGAAGGCCGCCTACTTCCTCAAATCCCACCACGCCCTCACCGACGGCCTGGCCGGCATCATGGTGCTGGCCGCACTGCATTCGCGCACCCGGGACCCGATGCCGGACAAGCCGCAGCCGCCGCATCCGGCGCCGGACAGTATCTCGGCACTTGACACGTTGCGCCGGCAGGTCGTCGATCAGGTGCGCGGCACCCCGCATCAGATCGACGTCGCCGCCCGGGCGGCCTGGTCGCTCACCCGCCCCCGCCACGCGTTGAGTCAGGTCCTGCGCTACGGCCGCTCGGTGCCGCGGGTGGCCGGGCTGGTGAGCCCGCCCGGCTCGCCGTTGCTCAAGGAGCGCAGCCTCTCATGGCGTTTCAGTGCCTTCGAGGTCCCGTTCGCCGATCTCAAGGCGGCCGCGACAGCCGCCCGGGCATCGATCAACGACGTCTATCTGGGCGGGCTGATCGGCGGGTTCCGTTTGTATCACGAGAAACTCGGCTGCGAGATCGAGACGATGCCGGTGTGCATTCCGATCTCGGTCCGCAAACCCGAAGACCCGGTGGGCGGCAACCGAATTGCGGTGGGGCGGTTGGCCGGTCCGATCGGGATCGCCGACCCGTTCGAGCGGGTGCTCACGGTGCGGGAACAGGTCCGGGCCGCGCGCATCGAACCGGCGGTCGACATCTTCAACACCCTCGGTCCGGTCCTCGCGTGGCTGCCCGGTCAGGTGATCGCCCAATTCAGTGGCGCCACAAGCCAGAACGACCTGCAGGCGAGCAATGTGCCCGGGATTCCGTGGGAGACCTTCGTGGCCGGCGCGAAGGTCGAGCGGATGTTCCCGTTCGGCCCGCTGCCCGGGTGCGCGGTGATGGCCACCCTGATCACCCACAGCGGGATCGCCTGCATCGGCATCAATCACGACGGCGCGTCCATCACCGAACCGGAGCTGTTCGCCGAATGCCTCGTGGAAGGGTTCAACGAGGTGCTGGAGTTGGCTCGCGACGCCGGCCCCGATGTGGTGCCGGGGAGGTTGACGCGGCTCGTGTAGCCACTTGAACGGAGTCAGATGGCGGGGATGGCCCGGGTGCTGATCACCTCGACGACCGCGAGATCCTGGTCGAGGACGACGGCGTCGGCCGATCCGCCGGGGATCAGGCCGATCCCGCTGATCCCCAGGGCGGCAGCGGGATTGATCGACGACTGCCGCACCGCCTGCACCAGGGCCGCTTCCCGCGGCAGATCGCTGTGGGTGACGGCGAACCGGAACACATGGTCCATCGTTGCGGTGCTCCCGGCGATCGTGTCCGTACCCGCGACGTGCGCGACACCGCCGACCACCGCCACCTCGAGCGGCCCGAGCCGATAGGAGCCGTCGGCCATCCCGGTCGCCGACATGGCGTCGGTGATCAACGAGAGACGTTCCGGTCCAACGCTTTGCGAGGCATGGCGGTAGAGCGCGGCGTCCACGTGGACACCGTCGGTGATCATCTCGACGGTGACCCGCGAATCCTCCATGAGTGCGATGATCGGCCCGGGTTCGCGGTGGTGAATGGGGCGCATCGCATTGAACAGATGGGTGGCGACCGTCGCCCCGGCGGCGATCGCGGCCCGTGCCTGCTGATAGGTTGCATCGGTATGGCCAACCGCGGCAACGACATTCCGCTCTTGCAGCATCTCGATCGCGGGGATGGCGCCGGCGCGTTCGGGGGCGAGCGTCACCATGGAGATGGTGCCGTCGGCGGTGTCCAGCAATCGTCGTAGTTCGTCGGGATCGGGATCTCGCAGAAGCGCGGGATCATGTGCTCCGCACCGTGATTCGGCCAGCCAGGGTCCTTCGAGGTGAATGCCGGCGATCAGGCCTTCGTGGACCTGGTCGCGCAATGTCGCGACCTCGCGCAGCAACTCCTCGGGTGCGGCGGTGACGAGCGAGGCGATCATCGTGGTGGTGCCGTGCGCGCGATGCGTGCCGATGACCGTCGTCGTGTCGTCCCTGGTGGCGACCGAGAAACTGCCGCCTCCGCCGCCATGGCAATGGGTGTCGACGAATCCGGGGACCACGATGACGCGGCCCAGGTCGCGATCCGGTCGTCGCGGTGCGGGGCCGGATCCGATAGCGGTCACCAGACCGCCGTCGATGTCGATCCACCCGGGCCGCAACACTTCTCGCCCCGTGACCACGGTGTCTGCACACAGCAGCACGGCTTTACAGCCCCTGCCAGTCCGGTTTGCTCAGGTAGGTCTCGCGGTAATAGTCGACGAGCTGCAGACGGCGCGCGGCGGCCTCGTCGAGGAGAACCGTGGTGTGCGGGTGGTGTTGCAGGATCGTCGCGGGCCACAGTGCACTGACCGCGCCCTCCACGAGGTGGTGGATGGCTTCGGCCTTCTGTCGGCCGGTCGCCACCAACACGATGTGACGGGCTTGCATGATGGTGCCCAATCCCTGTGTGAGGCAATGGTGGGGCACCGCTTCGATGTCGTCGCCGAAGAAGCGCGCATTGTCCTTGCGGGTCTGTGCGGTCAGCGTCTTGATGCGGGTACGCGACGCCAGCGACGAACCGGGCTCGTTGAACGCGATATGTCCGTCGGTGCCGATGCCGAGGATCTGGAGGTCGACGTATCCGGCAGCGCGGATGGCGTCCTCGTAGGCCGCGCACGCCGCCGGGATGTCGTCCGCCAGACCGTCGGGCCCGGAGACGGCACCGGGGGCGAAGTCGACCTGCCCGGCGAATACCGAATCGATCACGGTTCGGTATCGCTCCGGGTGTCCTTCTGGCAGGCCGACATATTCGTCGAGCGTGAAAGCGCGGGCCTCGGCGAACGATAGAGCGCCGGCACGGTGGCGTGCGATCAGGTCGTCGTAGATCGCGATGGGCGACGATCCGGTCGCAAGGCCAAGGACCGCAGTGGGTTTCGCGGAGAGCAACGCGGCGATCGTGTCGCCGGCGGCTCGTCCGATCTCCGCCTCGCCGGGCAGAATGACGACTTCCATCAGCGTCTCCTCGGTTGTCTCCAAGACCGAAACTAGACCACCGGCTGTGCGGCGACAGTCGTTTCTGCCGTATCGGTTTCGGTCATACCCGGCACCGATGCGGAGTACTCTCCGGTGGGCATGACGGATAATGCGGCAACACCGAATCCGGCCACCAAGGAATCCGCCGGCGGCGGCGGATTCCGAATTCCGGGTTTCGCGCAACTACAGCGGCTGGGCAAGAGCCTCATGCTGCCGATCGCGGTGCTGCCCGCGGCCGGCATCCTGCTGCGTCTCGGCCAGGACGATCTCCTCGGACGCATCGACGCACCGGTGATCGGCCCGTTCTTCCACGCGATGAGTGCGGCGGGTGGTGCGGTCTTCGACAACCTGGCACTGCTCTTCGCGGTCGGCGTGGCCATCGGGTTCGCCAAGAAGGCCGACGGCTCAACCGCTTTGGCGGCCGTCGTCGGTTACGTGGTGGCGACGGCGGTATTCAAGTCCATGTCACCGGTGGTGCTCGCGGGACAACTCGACAACAACGGTGAGCAGGTCCAGATCAACTACAGCGTGCTGGCCGGCATCGTCATCGGTCTGGTCACGGCGTTCCTGTTCGATCGGTACCACACCATCAAATTGCCGTCGTATCTCGGATTCTTCGGCGGTCGCCGCTTCGTCCCGATCGCGGTGTCGCTGGCCTCGTTGTTCATCGCGTTCGGCCTGAGTTATTTCTATCCGATCTTCAACACCGGGCTGAACCATCTCGGCAGCTTCATCGGCGGATCCGGTGCCATCGGCGCGTTCGTCTACGGCTTCTCCAACCGCATGTTGATTCCGGTCGGGCTGCACCACATCCTGAACTCCTACGTCTGGTTCATATACGGCGATTTCCAGAAGCCCGACGGCACGATCGTCACCGGCGAACTGCCCCGATTCGCGGCCGGGGACCCGGATGCCGGACGGCTGACCGCCGGTTTCTATCCCGTGTTGATGTTCGGCCTGCCGGCCGCGGCGCTGGCGATGATCCAGTGTGCGACACCGAAACAGAAGAAGGTCGCCATCGGCATCCTCGGTGCCGCGGGCCTCACCGCGTTCCTCACCGGTGTCACCGAGCCGCTCGAGTTCTCCTTCATGTTCGTGGCGTTCCCGCTCTACGTGATCCATGCGTTGCTGACCGGACTGTCGTTGGCCGTCGCCTACATTCTCGACATCCATCTGGGGTTCTCGTTCTCCGCCGGCCTGATGGACTTGCTGCTCTACGGCACGGCGCCGGCGGCGAAGAACATCCCGCTGCTGATCATCATGGGCCTGGTGACCGCGGTCATCTACTACCTGCTGTTCCGGTTCGTCATCACCTGGTGGAATCTGCGCACGCCGGGACGGGAACCGGAGGACGAGTTCGAGGAAGAGGAACGCGAGAACGCGTCCGACGACGGAGCACGTGTCGCGGTGTCGTCGGGCGGCGCCACCGGGACCGCCACCGCCACCGCCACTGCCGCGACGTCGACAGCCACGCAGGCCGACAGTCGGGCCGAACAACTGATCGCGGCATTCGGCGGTCGGGACAACCTGGTCAACGTGGACGCCTGCATCACCCGCCTGCGGATGGAGGTGGCCGACCCGAAGCTGGTCGACCAGGCACGTCTCAAACAACTGGGTGCGGCGGGCGTCATCGAGGTCGGCAACAACGTCCAAGCCGTGTTCGGCATGCAATCCGATGCGCTCAAGGAGGAGATCAAGGATGTCCTGTAGCGCCGGCGCGTGGAGATATCGCACGCGCGCCGTGCGCGTTTGAGGAATGATGTGCTCGTGAGCGAACCGTTTCTCCGCAGTGCCGTCGACGTGGCCGCCGACGCCGACGTCGATCCGAACGTCGGTCTGGCGAGCGTCGATGCCGCTGTGCGGCTGAAAACCTACGGACCCAACGAGTTGACGTCGGAGCCGCCGCCGAGCATCTGGGCGGTGTCCCGCGGCCAGTTGGCGAATCCGATGAACATCATGTTGCTCATCGTCGCGGTCGCCGCGCTGGCGATCGGGCAGATCGCGACGGGGATCGTGGTGGGCGTCCTCGTCATGTTCAACGTGGTGATGGGCACCAGGCAGGAGATGAAGGCGCAGGCCAGTGTCGACGCCCTGTCCAGTCTGCAGGTTCCGCACGCGCGGGTGCGTCGAGGCGGGCAGGTGGCCGAGGTACCGGCCGCCGATCTCGTGCCCGGCGACATCGTCCTCGTCGAGGCGGGTGACCTCGTCCCGGCCGACGGTCGGCTCATTACGTCGGCGACGCTGGAGGTGCAGGAGGCGGCGCTGACCGGCGAGAGCGCGCCGGTGGCCAAGGACCCGGGGGTCATCGCCGGCGACGCCGATGTCGCGCTGGGCGATCGCACCAACATGGTGTTCCAGAACACCCAGGTCACCCGCGGCTCAGCGATTTTCGTGGTCACCTCCACCGGGGCGGCCACCCAGATGGGCCGGATCGCCGACATGGTCACCGCCACCAAGCGGACCAAGTCTCCGCTGCAGATCGAACTCGACGGGCTGACCAAGGTGTTCGGATTCCTCGCCTGGGGAGCGGTGGTGATCATCGGCGTCGTCGGCTTCATCCGCGGCCAGAACGGTGAAACCCTTGCGCTGCTGTGTATCTCGACGGCAATCGCATCGATCCCGACTGGCCTGCCGACCTTCGTGCAGACCATGTTGTCGTCGGGCGCACAGCATCTCGCCGAGCAGAAGGCGGTGGTCAAATCGCTGGCCGACGTCGAGACGCTCGGCGGCACCACCGTGATCAACTCCGACAAGACCGGCACCCTGACCATGAACGCGATGACCGTGGTCTCGCTCTACGTCGGCGACCAGTGGTACCGGGTCGACGGTTCGGGCTACTCGAAGACGGGCGCGATCCTCGGCGCCGCGGGGCCGCTGCCGGACTTCACCCCGCTCGCACTGGGTCTCTCGCTGTGCTCGGACGCCACCGTCGGCGACGACGGTTCGGTGATCGGTGATCCCACCGAGGCGGCCCTGGTGGTGCTGGCGGCCAAGATGGGTGTCGACGCCGAGACCACCCGCAGCACGATCCCCCGCGTCACCGAGGTTCCGTTCGACTCCGACTACAAGTTCATGGCGACCTTCCACGATCGCCCGCCGACCTTGGCCGGCCCGGTCATCGACCAGCCGCACCTGGCGGTCGTCAAGGGCGGGCCGGACGTCGTCCTCGACCGGTGCGGTAGCGCGCTGCGCCACGGCGCGGTCGTGCCGGTCGACGAGATGCGCCGGCAGATCCTCGACGCCAACCGGAAACTGTCCGAAAAGGGTTTGCGCGTCCTGGCATTCGCGGCCAAGAGCCTCGATGACAACGCGATGTCCGCGGCGGTCGCCGATCCGATGGCGGCCGTCCGCGATCTGGTGTTCGTCGGGCTCGTCGGCATCATCGATCCGCTGCGCACCGAGGCCACCGACGCGGTACACACGGCCCTGGGTGCCGGCATCGACGTCCGGATGATCACCGGTGACCACACCATCACCGCCCGGGCCATCGCCGATCAGCTCGGCCTGGGGCCAGGCGTGATCACCGGCACCGAGCTACAGCGGCTGAGCGACGACGAGGTGAAGGGTCAGCTCCCCCAATTGCACGTCTTCGGGCGCGTCGCGCCCGAGGACAAGCTGCGTCTGGCCCGGCTGATGCAGGAAGAGGGTGACGTCGTCGCCATGACCGGTGACGCGGTCAACGACGCCGCCGCGCTCAAGCAGGCCGACGTCGGTGTGGCGATGGGCAGCGGCTCGGAGGTTTCCAAACAGGCCGCCAAGATGATCCTCACCGACGACAACTTCGCGACGCTGGTGCGCGCGGTGGAACTCGGCCGCGACATCTACCGCCGCATCTCGACCTACATCCGACTCCAGCTGACGGTGCTGTCGTCGGTCCTGCAGCTGATGGTGTTCGCGACCATCTTCAACATCAACGGCGGCGTGGCGATGCTGCCGATGCAGTTGCTGTTCTGCAAGCTCTTCGTCATCGTCACGGTCGTCGTCGGCCTCATCGTCGACGTCCCCGACCCGGGCGTCATGCAGATGCCGCCCCGCAAACCGGGCACGCGGATCGTGGCGGGGCCGCAGGTCGTCCGGTGGGTGATCAGTGGCTTCCTGGTCGCCGTCTCGGCGTTGTCCCTCCTCGAATGGGGACCCGACGAGCCCTCTTCGTCCGGTGGTTCGGTGTCGATGACGATGGCATTCGCGGTCGTCGCGCTGACCGGGGTGAACCTCGGTGTCGTGATGCGACGCGAGCGCCAGGTGCCGTGGTCGCAACCGATGTTCCCGTACTTCGGCTGGCTCATCGCCGGCTGGGCTCTCACCTGGGCCGCCGTCGAACTCGGCATGCTGCAGCGCCTGCTCGACACCGTCTCACTGACCGGTGCCCAGTGGCTGGTGGTGTTGGGCCTGTCGTTGATCACCCCGGCGTTCGTGGGGATCGACAAGGCGATCCAGCTGAGGCGCCAGCGCGATCAGGCGTCGCGGCGTTTCGTGACGACGATCCCGGCGACGAACACCGCGACCGCGATGACGAGGAAGTAGATCAGCGACCCGTAGATGTTCCAGTGGTAGCCCACCGAACCGTCGGGGCCGCCGAGGAAACGGGCTCCGTTGGCGAACGGCAGGAACGGCGCGATCTTGTCGCCGACACGGGGCAGGACCCCGAGGATGCTCTCGGCCACGAGGATCCAGAGCAGCATGACGACGATTCCGGCAGCCGTCTGACGCACCAGCGCGCCCAGACCGATGCCGAACAGTACACAGCCGATCACGAACAGCGGGGACCCCCAGATCTGGCGCAGCATGTCGGAGCTGCCCCAATCCACCCCGCTGTCGGACAGTGCCCCGACCAGCAGCATCGAGGCGATGACCAGGATCAGGGTGAGCGCGGCACTGAGCCCGCCGTAGACCACCGCCTTGGCGCCGAGCACATCGCTGCGCCGCGGTACCGCGAGGAACGACGTCCGGATGGTGCCGAACCGATACTCGTTCGTCACGGCGAGGATCGCCATGATCATCAGGACCAGGACGCCGAACTGGTTGAGTCCCATCAAGAACAGGGCGGGATCGGCTGGTCCGGAGGACAGCGATGCCGTCAATCCCGCGACACCCAGCGTGAGGACCACGACGATGCCCACCGACCAATACGGTGACCGCGTACTGAGGAGCTTGATGCGTTCCGCGTCGATCGCGCCGATCATCATCGCGCGCCTCCAATCGGGTTGTCGGATGCGGGCACTTCGTGACGTCCGTGCGGCGCCGGCCCGCCCGGTCCGCCGCTCTGGTACTGCACCGCCGAGGCGGTGACCGACATGAACACGTCCTCGAGAGAGGCGTGTTCGCCCATCAACTCGTGCAGCGTGATACCCGCGTGCCCCGCGACATCACCCACCTGTTCGGTGGTGGCGTCCGCGACGGTCAGGAACTGCACACCGTCGCGGGAGCCGGGAATCGCGTGCAGTCCGGCCGCCTGGAGTGCGGCGTGCAGTTGTGGAAGATAGGGGCTGCGGACGTGTACGGAACGACGAGCACGATTGGTGAAGTCCGCGACGGAGCTGCTGGCGATGAGACGTCCCTGTCCGATGACGACCAGATTGTCGGCGGTCAGTGACATCTCCGTCAGCAGGTGACTCGACACCAATACGGTGCGACCCTCCGAGGCGAGGTGCCGCATGAAGTTGCGAATCCAGACGATCCCCTCGGGGTCGAGCCCGTTGACCGGTTCGTCGAAGAGCAGGATTCCGGGGTCGCCGAGGATCGCGGCGGCCAGACCCAGCCGTTGCGACATGCCCAGCGAGAATCCGCCGGCCTTCTTGCCCGCCGCGTCCGTCAGCCCGACAAGATCGATCACCTCGTCGACGCGCTTGCGGGGGATGCCGTTCGACGCCGCCAACCACCGCAGGTGCGATCGTGCGGACCGGTTGGGGTGAACCCACTTCGCGTCCAGCAACCCCCCCACCGACCGCAGCGGGCTCGTCAGCTCGGCGTAGGGCTTGCCGTCGATCGTGGCCCGGCCCGACGTGGGGTTGTCCAGGCCCAGGATCATCCGCATCGTCGTCGACTTGCCGGCGCCGTTGGGTCCGAGAAAGCCGGTGACGACCCCGGGCAGGACGTCGAAACTGAGGTCGTCGACGGCCCGGACCGACCCGTAGTCCTTGGTCAGGTGCTCAACTCTGATCACGCCCGCATGGTAGCGACATATCGGGCACGAGTCGCATCGGTAGAGTCGCGGCATGCGTCGCACACCGGATCGACGAAATCGACCCACGATGCTGAAAGTCCTCGTCGTCGTCACGGTTGCGCTGCTCACGTCGGTATTTGCCGCGTGCGGATCACCGGACGCCGCCGGCAGCGGTACGACGTCCTCGACGACCGAGGCCTCGACGAGCGCCTCCTCGACGGCTGGGTCCTCCTCGGCCTTCGAGGTGCACCGCGTCGCGTACGACACCGACGACGCGGACCCGGACCAGAACTGGGCTGATCTGTACCTGCCGGCCGGGCAGCACCGTGCGGGTTCGCTCCCGCTGGTGTTCCTGGTGCACGGTGGTGCCTGGGAGGCCCAGTTGGGGGCGCAGACGATGGCGCCGATGGCGCGGGATCTCGTCGAGCGCGGTCTGGCCGTCTACAACATCGAATACCGGCGCCTGCACTCCGGTGGTGGCTGGCCGATCACCTGGGACGACGTTCTGGCGGCCATCTACGAGCTGCCCGATCTCAAGAAGAAGTACCCCCAGCTGAATCTGCTGCAGGCGGTGGCGGTCGGCCACAGTGCCGGCGCCGAACTCGCGATGTTGGTCGGTGCCGAGCGGAACAACATCCCGGACTATGCGGTGTCCGAGGGCTACCGGCAACCGGTGGTGCCGTTGCGCGTCGTGTCCATCGCCGGGCCGCTGGACCTGCTGTATGCCGCCGAGCACGGTGATCGCAACATCATCGCGGCCATGGGTGGTGTGTCCCCGTACGACGATCCCGGCCTTTACCAACGGGTCAGTCCGATCGAGCGACTCGACCCGGAGGTCCCGGTGATCGCCATCCATGGGCTCGACGACAAAGTGGTCTCCCCGGTCAACTCCGAGCGGTATGTGGCGGCGCTGAACAAGGCCGGTGGCAGCGCGAAGCTCGTCGAGGTCGAGGGCGAGAATCACGTCTCGATCGTCGACAGCACTCGGCCCTTCTACCCGCGGATCATCGATTACATCTACGAGATGGCCACCGAACGGCAAGCGGAGTTGCTGGCGAAATACCGCAACGGAGGTACCGGGTAGGGGTCAGCTCCCTGCCTGCTCCGGCGAGTCGTCGTCGATCGGTCCGACCGCGCCCATCCCGTTGCCCACCTGATCGGCCAGTTCCAATCCGGCACCGGCGTAGACGTTGAAGGCGATGTCGACACCGTGGTCCTTGGCCCAGTCCACCTCGTCGTTGTAGCGGGCGACCGAGGCGACCTGGCCGCTGAAGCCGGATTCGCGCAGGCATTCCAGGGCGGTCACGTTGGCACCGTGACGCGGCATGGCCAGCACGGCGAACCGAACGGAGTCCGAGCGCCGGAGCTGATGCCAGAAGTCGAGGTCGGTCGCGTCGCCCTCGATGACCCGCAGCCCTTCCTTCTTGAGGCGGTCGATTCGGGGCCCGTCGTAGTCGACACCGACCACCCGCAGCCGATAGTGATCGGTCAGGCGCCGGTAGGCGGCAAAGCCGACCCGGCCCATCCCGATCACCACGACCTCGGCGTCGCCGGCATCGCCGGGGCGTTCCTCCGGGTGCAGGGTGCGCTCGTCCTGGGCGGGCAATCGTGCGGCGATCTTCTCCACCATCAGGTGACCGCGTCCGTTGACCAGTGCGGATACGACGAAGCTGAGAGCCACGGCGATCGACATCTCCACCAGCCAGGACTGGTCGAGCATCCCGGCCGTGACCCCGACCGACACCACGATCAGGCCGAACTCGGAGAAGTTCATCAGACTCAGGCCGCTCAGAATCGCGGTGCGATAGCGCAGCTTCATGAAGGACAGCAGCGCCACGTACCACCCGGCCTTGAGCGGCAGCAGCACCATCATCAGCAGGGCGACACCGATCGTGGGTAGATCGGGCAACCCGGTCAGGCCGATCGACACGAAGAACGCCACCAGCAGCAGTTCCTTGATGTGGAACAGCGACCGCGCGAGCTCGGAGGACGCCGGGTGCGAGGCGAGCAGCACCCCGACGATCAGCGCCCCGAGGTCACCCTTGAGTCCGACGGCGGTGAACCATGCGTACCCGGGCACTAGCGCCATGACGATGCCGAACAGCGACTGCATCTCGCCGTGGCCGAGCCGGCCCCAGATCTTCCGGAGGACCACCGTGAGCGGCCACAGGCCGACCAGCGTCAGTGCCCACGGGCTCGGAGCGTGTCCGCTGGTGGCGGTCAGGAAGACCACCGCGACGATGTCCTGCATCACCAGGATGCCGATGGCGACGCGGCCGTACAGCGAATGCGATTCGCCGCGTTCCTCGAGGATCTTGACCACGAACACGGTGCTGGAAAACGACAACGCGAAGGCCAGCAGCACGATCGTCTGCAGGCTCTGCCCCGCGAGCATCGCGACGCCGGCGACCGCGGCCAGCCACATGACGACGCTGCCGAGGATGACGCTGATCAGCATGTGCAGCGACGTCGTCAGCCACACCTCGCGGCGCAGCAGAATGCGCACATTCAGTTTGAGTCCGATGGCGAACAGCAGCAGGGTGACGCCCAGGTCGGCCAGTGTGTGCAGTTGTGGCAGTTCTTCGACGTTCATGGCGTTCAGGACGAACCCCGCCGCGAGGAACCCGACCAGCGGAGGAAGGCGCAACGCCATGGCGAGGCCACCGAGACCGAAAGTGACCACGAGATAGATGGCGACAACGCTCACGCGTCCCCCTTGCCGATGTGCTGGTTGCGGGACCCCAGTATCCCGGCAATTCGCCTACATCGCGCGCTGCACGGCCCCCTCGGCCCTCAGGTCGGCAATCGTCGGGTAGCCGTTGATCGCCATCAACAGGTCGGCCTCGGCCAGAATCGACCGGAGGTGATGCACCAGCCCGTCCTCCCCGCCGACCGCCAGCGCATACGCATACGACCGGCCGATGCCGACCGCGGTGGCACCGAGCGCGAGGGCCAGGACGACGTCGCTGCCGCTGCGCACTCCCGAATCGAACAGGACCGGTGTGTCACCGGCCGCGGCGACCACATCAGGCAGATGCTGCAACGTCGACAGGCCGCCATTGGCTTGGCGCCCACCGTGATTCGAGCAGTAGATGGCATCGACGCCGACGTCGATCGCGCGGCGCGCGTCGTCGGGGTGGCAGATCCCCTTCGCCATGACGGGCAGATCGGTGACTTCGCGTATCCAGGCCAGGTCGTCCCAGGTGACGGGCTGGCCGAAGTTCAGCGCCCACGTGAGGATGGCCGCCGACATGTCCTCCTCCGGAGGTTTGGCGAGCTTGCCGACGAAATTGGTGTCGCTGAAGTAGTTCGAGATGCACATGCCGCGCAGCTGTGGAAAGTTTGAACTGTTGAGATCGCGCGGACGCCAGCCCGGTGTCCAGGTGTCGAGGGTGACCGCGATGCCCTTGTAGCCCGACTTCTCGGCGCGCTGGATGAAGCTCAGCGCGAGGTCCCGGTCTTTGGGCATGTACAGCTGGAAGAAGCCGGGCGTCTCCTGATGGATCGCGCCGGTCGCCTCCATCGGGTCCTGGGACAGCGTCGACTGCATCGCCGGGATGCCGGTGCGTTCGGCGGCCCGTGCGACCGCGAGATCCCCGTGCGAGTCCTGCGAGCAGATTCCGATCACCCCGATGGGCGCCATGAAGACCGGTGACGGCAGTGTCATCCCGAACAATTCGACCGACATGTCGCGCTCGGTCGCCCCCACCCCCATACGCGGTACGAGCCCCCACTTGCCGAACGCGTCGACATTCGCGCGCTGAGTCCGCTCATTGCCGCAGCCACCCGCCACATACGACCAGATCCAGGGCGGCAGCATCTCCTGTGCCTTGTGCTCCAGGGTCTCCGCGTCCACCGGGTATCGGGGGAGTAGGCCCTGCGTGCCGCGCAGGTAGATCTCGAGTTGAAACGCTCCGTAATCCGGTGTCATCCCCAGGCCTCCCGATGTGATCGTGGTCACCGAGAATCTACGGCATCGGCGATGATGGCAGGCCGCGTTCTGTGGGGTCATCGGATTGCTGATGAATTACCAAGACTTTACTGAGTCATTACTCGTCGTCCGCCAGATCTCACTGTTTATGGCCTCTGACGTGGCTTTTTCGGGAATTTCCGCTGTGGAAGTGCCGCGCAAGGTGAGTGGTGTATGTCACGAAATATCTCCGGAATTCATGTATCTATGTTGTGTTTATGTGCGATCTAAGGAGTGTTCGATTAAAGAAAGTTCAGAGGAGTGAATTCAATGTCCACTACATCCAGCGAAGACAACGACGTCGCGCTGACACAGTCCGGCGAGCCAACGGGTCGCCGGAAGTGGAAGTACCGCAAGCCGTCCAAGCGAGCGCTCTCCGGTGCGTTCGTCATCCTGACAGCAGCCTCGGTCAGCATGGGGTTGACCGCGCAACCGGCCCAGGCGGGCATCTTCGACAACATCGGCCAGAGCATCACCGACAGCCTCAACAACATCAACACTGCGATCGCGGACGCGAACAACCACCTGCAGAACGTCAGCCAAGGCATTCACGACGCCGCTACGGGTGGAGGCATCGTCGTCGTGCCCACGACGACACCCACCCAGCCGCCGCTATCGCTCCTCGACCAATTCGCCCAGAACGCTCAGGACGCTCAGGCGTTCCGGGACAGCGTCTCCGAGATCCAGAAGGCGATGAATGGCGCCGGCACGTTCGACCTCAATGACGTCATAACCCAGGTCATCAACGGAGCCGGAGCTCAACTCGCCGATGAGTTCCGGATTGAGATCGCGGGTCCCGGCGGGGCCAATGGTGGAGCCGACGGCACGCAGTCCACCGGAACCGGCATCGCCATCGTGTCTCCGGGGACAATCGACGTCATTCCCGCGAGTTCCTACAAGACCATCGGTGATTTCTACACGATCTTGCAGAAGGGGTGGAACCTTTCAGCCAGTGCTCTCGGGCGGGACCCCCTGCCAGACCTTCGCCAGCCGGCCCAAGCGGACGGAACCGCGACGATCAGCGGCGACGCATATCATGTCGCCTTCGCGACGACCGGTGGCAACGCCTTCGCGCACTCGAGTTCTAACGGCCTCGCAACGGCCGGAGCCAGCGATGGCCGAACGGCCTACGCCCTATCCATCGGCGGCATGGCACATGCCTGGAACACCGACCCGGTCGGCGCCACGATCCTTGGCAATTCGCCGTCGTCCTACCCGACCGGATCGCTCGGCGGCATCGGGATCACGATTCCGGACCCGACCGTCCTTCCCGGAGTGAAGCAGGTCGACGCGGTCGGCGGAATCAGCTTCGCCTACGCGCAGGATGTCGGCGCAGCGTTCAATCTGGGCGGCGTCTTCGACTCGTCGGTGTCGGTGTATCCGGATCGCTCGCTGCAGCTCGCGCTCACCGATCCCACCGCCGCGATCTTCAATCCGCAGGACGTGCTCGGCACCGTGGTCAGCGACATCCTCGCCGGCAAATCACCCGCATTGACCAGGGACTTCGTGCGGTTCAGCACCGATGCAAAGACCACTCTCGCGCTGACCAGTGGCTACGGGTTCTCTGACTCCATCAAGGTGCACTGGCTCGGTTCCACGTTCACCTTCGCGCCACTGGTCGAGGTCAACGGGCAGTTGCGGCCGAACTACCTGGCACTGCCACAGGTTTCATCGTCGGGCGAGTTCCATCTCCTCCCCACGTTCGAGATCCCGAGCTTCGATCTGCCGTTCGGACTGCCGTCGATCGATCCGCAGGGGATCGGCACCGGTGCCGCCACGCAGACCGGGTCCACGAGTACTCCTGCGCCCGCACCGACGGTGACCACACGTGCCGCGCTGTTGCCGGAGGCCTTCGGGGCAACCGACTCGGTGCGCGCCGACGAGCCGGACACCTCGGGAACTGCCGGGTCGGTACCCGTCGTATCGGCGCCGGAGACCGCCACCGCTCCGGCGGCGACTGTCACTGCGGCGCCCTCGGTCGCGACGACCACCGATTCGACATCCGGCACCGTGACGTCGAATGAGGCTGTCTCGTCGACTGATTCGACCTCGGCTGATTCGACTTCGACCGGCTCGACTTCGACTGATTCGACCTCGGCCGATTCGACTTCGACCGGCTCGACTTCGACCCGCTTGACTTCGACCAGTTCGAGTGGGTCCAGCGTCAGCAGCTGACCGTCCAAAGATCTTCGCGGAGCGGTGTGCGGCATCTGACTCGGGCGGGTCGAGCACCGAGTACGTGACCGCTCCGAAGATCGCGGCCCCGGACGACCGAAATGGTCGTTCGGGGCCGTTTCACATGGCGGATCAGCCTGCGGCGCCACTCTGCATTGCGGTTGACATGGGCATGCCCATCGAACGCGTATCTGAGTCGTACTCTCATGCGACATAATTGATTGCGCAAAGGCTTTCCAAGGAAGCGAACGTCATGTCCATCCCGTCCAGCGCCCGGCACCTCTCGGCGGTCGGCATGAGCGTGGCTGCGCACCCCGCGTCAGTCCTCGGCAAGGGCATCAACGAGGCTCTTCATACTGTCACCCACACCATCCAGAACGTGCAGGACGCCGCCAAGGGCGTCATCACCGTGATAGTGCCCACGCAGCCCGGTCAGTTTCTGTCGATCGTCGACACGCTCGCCCACAGTGTCACGGACCCCCAAGAGTTCCGGCGAAGCCTTGCGGAGGTCCAGCAAGCCGTCAAGGCTACGGGCTCCGTCGACCTGAACACCGTCCTCGCGGCCGTCATCAACGGCGGCGGGGCGCCACTGGCCGACGAGTACGGTTTCCGGATCGCCGGTCCTCGCGGCTCGAATGGCGGCAGCGATGGCACCCGGTCGACGGGAACCGGTATCGCGATCGTCGCGCCGGAGAAGATCGAACTCGTGCCGTCGAGCATCTACCACCTCGCTGGGGAGGCGTACTCGCTCATCGAGGGCGCCTACAACGGGTTGAACATCCTGGGGATCGGTGACGCCATGCCGGCCCTGGGCCGACCGGCGCAAGCGAATGGCACAGCCACGATCAGCGGCGACGGGTATCACGTCGCCCTCGCGAGCGCCGGCGGTGACGCGTTCACGCATTCGAGTGCCGGCGGCCTGGCGACTGCCGGAGCGGGCGCCGGCCGGCAGGCCTACGCCCTCACCATCGGCGGCCTCGCGCACGCGTGGAACACCGACCCGATCGGCGCCACGATCTTCGGTAACTCCCCGTCGCACTACCCATCCCCGGCCGGCCCCTTCGGTGACCTGCTCGGCGTGACGATTCCGGACCCGACCGTCGTGCCCGGAGTCAGACGGGTCGACGCCTTCGGCGGCATCAGCCTTGCGTACGCGCAGGGTGTCGGCGCCGCACTCAGCGTGGGTGGCCTTCTCGACGTGTCCGCGAGGGTGCATCCGCACCGCGCGCTACACGTCGCGCTGACCGATCCCATCGCAGCGGTCTTCACGCCGCAGGATGTTCTGGGGACCGTGGTCAGCGACATCCTCGCCGGCCGGACACCCGTGGTGACAAGGGATTTCGTGCGATTGAGTACCGATGGGTCGAGCACCCGCGCGCTGACCAGTGGCTACGGATTCTCGGCTTCGGTGGCCGTGCACTGGCTGGGTTCGACGCTCACCTTCGCGCCGCTCGGACAGGTCAACGGATCGCGGCGACCCAACTACCTCGCTCTGCCGGCTTTCTCGCGGGGTGCCCTCGAATTGGGCCGGCTCCTCCCGAGCGCAGAGATCCCGCGCTTCGACCTGCCGTTCGGTCTGGCGCCCGTGGATTCGCGGGAGATAAGCCTTCCCGGGCTTATTCGGACCGCGAGGCGCCGGGGGATGACGGCCGTGGTCCCTCTCATTCCTCGGCCGGCGCAGGCTCGGGTTTGATCGGGCTCCCCGCGGATACGATTCGTCCATGCTCCACATCGGGACATCCGGGTGGCAATATGCGGATTGGCGTGGGCTGCTCTACCCGGTGAAACTGCCGCAGCGTCGGTGGCTGTCTTGTTACGCCGACACGTTCTCGACCGTCGAGGTCAACAGCACCTTCTATCGGCTGCCGAAAGAGTCGACGTTCACCGAGTGGGCAAGCGAGGTGCCGGCCGGATTCACCATGTCGGTCAAGATGAGTCGGTACCTGACCCATGTACGGCGACTATCCGATCCGGCGGAACCGGTGTCCCGTTTTCTGGCTCGCGCGGCCGGCCTCGGTGACCACCTGGGACCGATCCTGATCCAGTTGCCCCCGAATCTCGAGATGAACGTCGAAGCGCTCGACATGACCTTGCGCGAGTTCCCGGCATCGGTACGAGTGGTGGTGGAACCTCGTCATCATTCCTGGTGGCACGATGACGTGCAGGAATTGCTGTCGCGGCACGGTGCCGCGCTGTGTTGGGCCGATCGGCGCAGTCGGCTCTTGACGCCGACGTGGCGGACCGCGGACTTCGGCTACGTCCGGCTTCACGAGGGAACCGCGTCACCGCCGACGGGCTACGGCAGGAGCGCCATCGACACCTGGCTGCGTCGGTTGGCATCCGAGTTCGACGACGGCGAGGACGTGTACGTCTACTTCAACAACGATGCGGGAGGTGCTGCTGTCGTGAATGCGCAGCAGATGTGCAGGCGAGCGAGGTCGTTGGGGATTGTGCCACGCACGTGACTGGTGGAGCCGTCGGACTCGGCCGAATGGTGGGCTGGGACTCGTGGCAATGGCCGATGCCGATGGTTGCTCCAACGACCATTGCCACGAACCCGATCAGATTTCAGCAGTCAGAGAATGCTTTCACTGAAACACGGCGCCGTCGCCCAAGAAAGCCGCACCGCGCCAAGGCATTTAGCTGCCGTTCTTCAAGAGGCTCATGAGGTAAGTCAACCAAGCGCCGAGTTCGATGTCGACAGAACCGAGGGTCACCATAAAGCTACTCCTATCTCGTGTGGTACTTCCGCGCCGAACATAACAGACAGGCCCGGATGCCGCCTAGAAGGAAAGTCTTGCCTTGCCCGGCGCAACGCGGGCGTTGTCAGCAGATTTCACGCGTCTACCTGCGGTAGTTATGGAGCCGATGACGGGAATCGAACCCGCGTATTCAGCTTGGGAAAGTGTTTCGGCGTCCGAACAGGTGTGCGGTCTACCTGCGGGAACGGTCGCGCTCTCAATGAATCTCCGCAGCTAGATGCCTCAGACTGCCACCTACAGCGCAGCAGCGGCCACCCGCCGACCATCGCCGGATTACCCCCGCGCGCCGGGGTGGTGCCGGGGTGGCAGCGATTCGCTGGCGACGCCCCGACCAGCCCCGGCGCGCTGGCGCGGCGTCGGACCGTAGGCATAGCGTGAAAGGCACGGCATTACGGGCAGCGCCCACCGCCGAGATTCCCAGGGAGAATCGCTCAGCAAGGGTAGGTAGAGGAATCGGCGCGATAGTTTCGCGTCGCTAAGTGAATACGATTCCTGGCGATCGTTTCGCCGGGCTAAGTGAATATCGCCGTTCGGTTCAGAGGACCGATGACCGCGGATTGAGACCGCGATCTTCGCAAGTCCACACATCCCATGAGGCCCCGGCTGGGGTCCCAGAACCGAAATGGAGAATCACATGTCCAGCACTCGCCCTCACTACTCGCGGCCTTGGTACGCGCGCCCATTGTTCTCGCATCCTGCGCGGCATCACAACCGCCCCGAATTGTTCGCCTTCGGCGGCGACAACGCACGCGGATACTCCACCGCCGGAGATGTTTTGGTCTCCGAAACCGCGGATGGCGTTGACCTGAGCACGATTTGGGACGAGGCCGCATCGGCAATGTCGATGTGGAACCAGCAACGCAGCGCCTTGGCCGGGCTGGTCAGCTATCCAACAATCGGGGCTGGGGATGCGATTCCTCAATCGATCGGCGGCGATCATTTCGGCGTCGCGTCGGAATTCGGTGAGCCAGAAGGTATTCGGGCCGAACCCAATGCGCTGATCCTCGGCTACGACTTCGAAGACTACGACCTGGCAACACGTTTCAGCTGGAAATTTCTGCGAAGCGCCACCGCAGAACAGGTTCGGAGCGTCATCAACCGCGCGATGGAGTCGGACAACCGCCTCACCACGGGCACGATCCTGCGGCGGCTGTTCAATCCGGTTGCGGCACAGAACGAGTTCGGCCAGTCGGTCTACGGGCTGTACAACGGAACCGACGGGATGGTGCCTCCCAGCTACGCGGGCCAGCAATTCACCAGCACCACAAGTCATTACCTCGTCAGCGGGAACACCGCGCTCGATCCCGGCGACCTCCTGGACGCCTGCGACGCAGTGCGTTCCAAGGGATTTGGTATCTCGGCGAACTCGCGGCTGTTGATTCTCTGCCACCCCAACGAGGCCGAGGTCATCTCCATGTTCCGGCGAGGTGAGGAGACTAACCTAGATTTTTCGCGCTGATTCGGGCTGATTGTGTTGGGGCCTGAATTGTGTTGTGGTCTGTAGTTTTCGGTGTTTGGGTGCGTAGTGATGACCG
>NZ_JBSFQJ010000012.1:121880-164656 GCF_053588655.1 Gordonia sp. NPDC003424 | reverse complement strand
TGATCGAGTAAGGCCCCGAGCTTGCGAGGGTCCGCATCGAGATCTCGTTCACCGTTGATCTCGATGCGCTCGCTCGCAAGCTCGCGGGCTTACTCGATCAACGAAAAGGGCTGCGACTCTTCCTGCCCACGCTGGTCGCCTGCGGCGGCCCACGCAACTTACTCGACCCGCGGATGGGTGACTCGTCTCGGCCCACGCTGGCTGGCTCGACGGGTTTCTCCCCGTTGATCGAGTGAGCGAGCGAGCTTGCGAGCCCGCGCATCGAGGTCTCGTTCACCGTTGATCTCGATGCGCTCGCTCGCAGGCTCGCGGGCTTACTCGATCAGCGAAGAGTGCTGCGACTCTTCCTGCCCACGCTGGTCTTCTGCGGCGGCACAGGCTACTTACTCGACCAGCGGATGGCCGACTCGTCTCGGCCCGCGCTGACTGGCTCGACGGGCTTCTCCCCGTTGATCGAGTAAGCGAGCGAGCTTGCGAGCCCGCGCATCGAGATCTCGTTCACCGTTGATCTCGATGCGCTCGCTCGCAGGCTCGCGGGCTTACTCGATCAGCGAAAAGTGCTGCGACTCTTCCTAGCCCGCGCTGGCCGCCTGCGGCGCGAGGCGCGGCTTTGTTGCCGTACCTGGGGGCGGGTTACCTGCGCGGGCTACTCAGCTGACGGACTTCGAGATGTCGGTGAGCATGACCTCGATCCCGAGGGGGCCGGTGGCACTGGTCCACGGAACCCCGTCCACGGGGTAGATCTGGTCGGTCTGTGCCGCCTTCAAGCTGGAGAAGCCCGGCAGTTGTTCGGCCGCAGCCAAATCCTTGGTCGCCTGTTCCTGGCCGGCAAGTGCACCGAAGAAGATGTGGTCGGCGTCGATCAGATCGATGTTCTCCAGGCTCACCTTCTGCCCCGATCGGTTCTCGGTCTTGACCGCCAGCTGAGCGGCCTGCGCGGCCGGCCGGACCATGCCGACCTGATTGAGCACCCACGTCGAGAGCGAGCTGCCGCCGACGATCGTCGGTCCGTCGGCCGACCACCGCAGCACCGTCGCCGTCGGCTGGGTACCGTCGGTTTCCGTCTTCTGGACGATCGATTTCGTCGTAGCGATCTGGGCGGAGATCTCGTCGAGCTTCTTCTGGTGCTGCTCGGGTCGGTTCAACACGTTCGCCATGTTCTGGAAGTAGACCTGCCAGGGATCGGTGAAGCGGCCCACCATCACGGTCGGCGCGATCTTGCTCAGCTCGCCGATCGAGTTCTTGGCACCCGTGGTGTCATCGACGACGATGAGGTCGGGATCGAGCTTCAGGATCTGCTGCAGGTTGGGGCTGCCCGACGACGCGACGATCGGGATACTCGCCGCACTCGACCCCAGATATGCTGCGGCGGTGGTCTGACCGCGCGCCGCGCTGGTGCCGACCGGGGTCACGTCAAGCGCCAGCGCCGCGTCGAGTGAACTCTCCGAAATCGTGATCACACGACTCGGGTTCTCCGGAATCTGCACTGTCGTACCATTCGCATCCTGGTAGGCCCTGGTCGCTCCCGACGCCTCTGCGGCGTCGTCGCCGGAGCATCCCGCGACCAGGAAGACGACCGCGAGCACAGCAGTGAGTGCGCACCAGAGGCGCAGGTGGATGGACATTCACTCTCCTCGTGAGGAATCGGGGAACGGGGTGGACAGGTCGTCGAGCAGCAGCGCCGCCCACCAGGGGTCGTCGTGACCGCCCGAATAGACGCGGAGTTCGGTCGGATGCCCGCACTCGCGAAGGGTGTCGGCAACCTCGACGACGGTGGGGGCAAGTTCTTCCTCGAACCGGCCGACGGCCAGACGGATCGGAGTCGACGCCGGATGAGATCGCCGGATCTCGTTGTGAATCCACGATTCCCGATCCGAGACGTCGGCCGGCCGGTGATCCAGACCGGGACGCCACCATACCGACGGCGAGTAGGCGAGGACCTCGTCGACGACCCCGGGATGCCAGATCGCCAGCGTGAGCGCGGCCAACCCGCCCAGACTCTGACCGGCCACGACGACGCGGTTCGGGCGACGCGACATCTGCCCGGCCACCGCCGGGATGAGGACTTCGGCAATCGTGTCGAGCATTGGTCGGTTGCCGCCCAGAAACGCCAGCCGCTCCGAACTCCCCGACGGTGAGTCGATACCGAGGATCGCATATCGCCGTGCGAGCACACCTGTTTCGTGGGCATGTCGAAGGACCGCCGGAAGATCGTACTGGCCACACCACTTCTCGGCATCGAACACCACAATCAGGTCTACATCGGTGTCGTTCGTGTCGCGCGGAATCGACCGTCGATAGCCGAATCGCATTCCGTCGGAGACGATCTGGCCGGACTCGGTGAGATCGCCGACGTCGGCGTCGGTGGGGTCCCAGGCGGCGAGGTCGGGTGCGTCGGCGCAGCGGAGCACCGACCCGAACGGTGAACCGGCGCGTGCCATGCTGTTGATGGGGTCGGGCTCGGCCCGGTTGACGACGTCGCGGGAATACGTGACGCGTCCACCGGAAATGCCCGGTGAGGTCGCGGTGAACGGATAGATCCGATAGGTCGCCATGGTGTCGCGCGGCACGCTGATCTCCGTCGCCCACACGCCGCTGACCGGATTGCGTTGCATGACACCGGCATCCACGTTCCGCTTGTCGGTGATCCGGTTCACCCAGGTGTAGACACCGGTTGGAGCGACACCGTCGGGATGCGTCCACGCGAGGAGCACCCGTTGCCGATCGGGGTCGGCCGGGTCGTCGGTGACGATCGGTGTGCCGTGACTCTCGAGGCGCTCGACCGTGTGCTCCAAGAGGACCGGTCCGGCGGTGCCGAGGACCATGGCCCGCAGTTCCTCGGCGGCCGTCGCCGCGGATTCGTGCACGTCCTCGTTGAGGTGTCGGGCGATCATCGACATCGTCGGTTGCCGAACGAGTCCGGGGTGGGTGGTGGCGACATCGATGCGCGTCAGTTTCCCGGTGAGGTGCGATGTCCACGCGTCCGGGTCCAGGAAGTCCTGGGCGCCTTCGGTCGCCCGGATCAGCAGGGCGTCACCGTCGAATTCCGACGTGGTGTGCGTCCGCATCAGGGTGGCGAAGTGCGCGACGACCGCCGAAATCGATTGCACCTGTTCGCCGGTCAGGCCTCCGAAGGCGGTGTGGGCGCGCCGCAGCGCGCCGACCATGTCGTCGTCGGAACGCGTCGCCGTGTCGTCGTCGACGCCGGCCATGATCAGGAACGCTCGGCGGATCTCGTCGACGGTGGGTGCGGGCTGGTGTTGCCAGAGTTCGCTCGGGTAGGCATCGAGCAGGCACAGCCGGCTGACGTTGCGGCCGCGCGCCTGCGCGATGACCGCCATCTCGTGGGCGATCACGCCGCCGACCGACCAGCCGAGAAGCCGGATCGGTCCCTGGGGGGCAACGCGTTCGACCTCGCGGAGGTAGCTGCGGGCGACCGCGTGCAGACTCGTCGGCAATGGTCCGCCGCGCAGGCCATCGGCTTGCAGGGCATAGACGCCGATCTCGGGGTCGAGGTCACCGAGCAGACCGGTGTAGCACCAGCCGAGCCCACCCGCGGGATGAATGCAGAAGAGCGGCACGGCGTCACCGGCGTCGCGGAGAGTCAGCAATCGGCCGAACGCATCGACGCTGGTATCGCCGGACAGGCGGCGTGCGAGCGCGGTGACGGTCGGTGCGGCGAACACATCCGACACCTGAACGTCGACGTTGCAGACCTCGGCGATTCGTCCGGCAAGTCTGGTCGCCAGCAGCGAGTTTCCGCCGAGATCGAAGAAGCTGTCGGTGACCGAGACCTGGTCGCGGCCCACGACCTCGGCGAAGACCGCCGCCAGGGTCATCTCCAGCGGCTCTGTGGGACTGTCGATCTCGATGGTCCCGAGCTGTGGTTCCGGAAGATTCCGACGGTCCAGCTTGCCGTTGGACGTGGTCGGGATGGCGTCGATGACCGCCATGGCATCGGGCAGCATGTAGCCGGGCAACCGGTGGGTGAGATGACCCCGAACCTCGTAGGTGTCGAGACGCACATCGGGGTCGGGCACCACGTAACCGACGAGAAGGGCCGAGGTGCCGGCGCCGCGCACGACGGTGACCGCTTGCGAGACACCGGGGACGGCCTGCAGCGCCGCCGTGATCTCCCCGAGCTCGATGCGACGACCCCGGACCTTGACCTGGTCGTCACGGCGGCCCACATACTCGACGGACCCGTCGGCGTGTCGTCGCGCGAGGTCGCCGGTCGCATACATCCGTTCGCCGACGGCGTACGGGCTGGCCACGAATCGCGTTGCGGTGAGACCACTTCGCCCGAGATACCCCCTGGCCAGCTGTCGGCCGGCGAGATAGAGCTCGCCGACACTGCCTGCCGGCAGTGGACGCAGCGCAGCGTCGAGGACATACACGGCGCTGTTGTAGACCGGCAGGCCGATCGGTACCGAGGTGTGGTCCCAATCGGGTTCGGGATGCCACGAGGTGATGTCGACGGCGGCCTCTGTCGGACCGTAGAGATTGTGCACCGCGTCTGGGCCGAAGACGTCCATCGCGCGTTCGAGGGTGTGCACGGGCAGCGCTTCGCCGGAACACACGACCAGTCGCAACGACCGCAGCCCACCGGAAACCGGCTCGGCGAGAAAAGCATCGAGCGCAGACGGCACGAAATGACAGACCGTGACCCCGTTCTCGGCGAGCGCGCGGGCCAGTTGTGCGCTGTCGCGCTCCGCGCCCGGCGCAGCCAGGACCAGCTGGGCGCCGGTCATCAACGGCCAGAAGAACTCCCACACCGAGACGTCGAACGCGTACGAGGTCTTCTGGAGGACGCGGTCAGAGGTCGTCAGCCGGTAGGTGTCGTCCATCCACCGCAACCGGTTGACGATCGAGCGGTGTTCGACGATCACGCCCTTGGGCCGACCCGTCGACCCGGAGGTGTAGATGACGTAGGCGGCGTCGCGGGGTCGGGGCACGGCCCGCGTGGAGGCATCCGGGGTCGGGCGGGTCGGGTGGAGTTCGAGCGCGAGCTCGTCCCATCGCCAGGCCTCCGGAGCGAGAGTCGTCGGTGCCGAAAATGATTCACCGGCCGGAGCGAGCAGGACAACCGGAACGGCGTCGTCGAGGATCGTCTCGATCCTCTCCTGCGGCAGCTCCGGGTCGATAGGCAGGTAGGCGGCGCCGGCCAGCGTCGTCGCCACGATGGCCACGACCATTTCGGGGGACCGCGGAAGTGTCAGCGCGACAATGTGATCGGGTCCGGCCCCGTACTCGGTGAGTCGCGCGGCGAGATCGGTGGCGGCGGCGAACAGCTCCGAGTAGCTCAGCGAGCCACCCTTCCATGACACCGCGATGCGATGGGAGTGCTCGGACGCCGCGTCGACGAGGAGATCCCGCAGTGTCTCATCCGCTAGCGCACGACTGGTCTCGTTGTGCTCGACGATCTGTTCGGCGACGTCGGTGCGGTCGGCCACCACCAGTGCGCCGAGCAGTGTTCCGGTCGGGCGCGAGGTCAGCTCGTGGAGCAGGGCGGCGAATCGGTTTGCATGGCGCTCGGTGTCGGTCATCGAGTACCGCTGCGGGTTCGCTTCCACCTCGATCCGCAGACCACCGTCGGGTTGCGGCGATGCGGTGAACGTGACGTCGTCGACCGGCCCCATCGCGATGTTGCCGACAAGGCCGGTGGCCGAACCGAACTGGAGTTCCGGTGTGAAGAACTTGACGTTGACGACAGGGCCGTACAGTGCCCGGTCGCCGTCGAGCACGCCGAGATCGCGACGGATCTCGTGAGCGGGGTGGCCCGAGTGGGGCCGGACCGCCCGGATCTCGCCGGTCACCGCGGACACCAGGTCGTCGATGGTCTGTGTCGGACTCGTCGACACTCTCAGGGGCAGGATATTGACGGCCGGTTCGATGGTCGGGGCAGCGCCCATCTTCCGGTTCGCCCAGGGCATGCCGAGGACGACGTCACGCTCGCCGGACAGCGTGGAGATGTACGTCGCGGCGCAGGCGACAACCGATTCGGCCCATCCGAACGACGGTTGTGATCGGGCCGGAAGCGTTCTGGTCACCCGGTGCGCGCCGTGCTCCGCGGCGCGCGGGGGACGGTCGATGAGGCTGGCCGGGATCGATCCCGGGTCACAGTAATCCGCCCAGAATGCTGCCTCGTCGGGGTCGCCGTCGGCGGAGGTGGTGTCGGCGTCGGAGAACGGGTAGTCAGGCGATGGCGTCCCGGACACGGTCGCCGAGTAGCTCCCGGCCACCCAGCGCAGCAGGGTCGCGAACGAGTAACCATCGACGCACAGATGGTCGATTCGCTGAATCCACACATGATGATCCGGGCCGATCCGCAGAATCACCTGATTGCTCAGCAGGCGGCCGGCGATCTCGTCGCCGGCCGACGCGGCAAGGCCGGTCGACATCACGTCGTCGATCGCCGCACGCTCCGCCGCTCCGGCGTCGGTCGATCCGCCCACGTCGACCCGCCGGACCTCGTGAACACGCCTGTCGGCCGACCGGCGCGGCCCGTCGGGGGTCGCGAAGTACCGGGAATTGAGGGCGGGGATCTCGCCCAGGCACCGGGACAGCACGCCGGCGAACAGGTTCGGGTCGAAGTCGCCACGGATGTCGACCCGCTCGATGCACTGGTAGACGCCCGATCCGGGCACCTGCTGCCGCCCGAACCAGAGCGCGGTCTGGACCGGCGTGAGCGCGACGATCGGCGAAGGCGGCGTGGGCATCGGAAAGAGGCACGACCTTCCTGGTAGGACCCGAACTCAAGTTAGGCTACCCACACTATAAAATCGACGCGTGACCGGATATCCGCATGATCTCGCGCAGAGGTACCGCGACCGCGGCTACTGGATCGGACAGACCCACTCCCACCTGCTCGAATCGGCCGCCGCGCGGTATTCGGACAATGAGGCTGTCACCGACGATCAGCGCAGCCTTACCTACGCCGAACTGCTCACGTCCTCGCACCGCCTGGCGCACGGATTCGTCGATGCCGGTCTGGGTCGAGGCGATCGCGTCGTGGTGCACATGCCCAACGTCACCGAGTATCTCGAGGTCCTGTTCGCGTTGTTCGACGCCGGGCTGGTCCCGGTGTTCGCCCTGTCCTCGCATGGTGTGGCCGAGATCGACGACCTGATCACCCGATCTCGCGCATCGGCGTACGTGACCGTCGACGCCTTCGGGCGGGTGGACTTCGCCGCCATCGCCGGTGCGGTCCGCGACCGTCACCCCCAACTCTTCGTCGTGGTCGCCGAGCTCGGTGCGCGCAGTGATGCGGCACCCGTCACCGACGGGCGCTGCATCGTCGGGCTGGACAGCCTGCGCACGGATCAGGACTCGACGACGGGCCGAACGTCGGGCCCCGAAGACGCCGCGTTTCTGCAGCTGTCCGGCGGAACCACCGGCGCGCCGAAGCTGATCGCGCGCACCCACGACGACTACCTCTACTCGGTGCGTGAGAGTGCGCGCATCTGCGGACTCTCGCAGCGCTCCGTGTTCGGCGTCGTGTTGCCGGTGTCGCACAACTTCACGATGAGTTCGCCGGGTGTCCTCGGGGCGATCCACGCGGGCTCGACGATCGTGATGATCGGTTCACCCGATGCCGACACCGTTTTCGCCGCGATCGAACGGCATCGGATCACCCATATCTCGGCGGTCCCACCGCTGGTGGCCGCGTGGATCGACTCGTCGGCCCGCGCCGCATTCGATCTGTCATCGCTCGAGGTCATCCAGGTCGGGGGCGCGAAGCTGTCCCGAGCGCTCGCCGAGCGTGTGTCGCCCGAACTCGGCTCCGTCCTACAGCAGGTGTTCGGGATGGCCGAGGGGCTGGTCAACTACACGCGACTCGACGACGACCTGGAGACGATCGTCGGCACCCAGGGCCGGCCCATCAGTCCCGACGACGAACTGCGCATCGTCGACGCGAGGGGCATGACCGTGCCCGACGGCACCCCGGGCAGCCTGCAGGTGCGGGGGCCGTACACGATCTGCGGCTACTGGGACGAACAGTCCCCGGAGTCGTTCACCGAGGACGGCTTCTACCGCACCGGCGACCTCGTCGTCCGCGATGCTCGCGGCTACCTGCGCGTGGTCGGTCGCGACAAGGATCAGATCAATCGCGCGGGGGAGAAGATCGCACCCGAAGAGGTGGAGAATCACCTGCTGGGGCACACCGGGATTCGTGATGCATCGGTCGTCGGTGCGCCCGACGACAGCCTGGGTGAACGCATCGTCGCCTACGTGATCCCGTCGGAGCGCTCGGGCGCCGAAGCCCTGAACGAGTTTGGCATCCGGTCCTTTCTCCGGGAGAAAGGGTTGGCCCGCTTCAAGATTCCCGATCAGATTTTGCTGGTCGACGAGTTCCCGACGACGGCCGTGGGCAAGATCAGCAAGACGGTGCAGCGAACAGAGGCGGCCGGCCCGCCGATATCGGCGCGGCAGACCATCATCGACGACCTCGCCGACAAGCTCGGTGTCGACGCCGCAACTCTCGCCGGGTCGACGCCGTTGCCGGACACGGGCATCGATTCACTCATGCTGATGGCGCTGTTGGACAAGTGGCGCTCGACGGGTGCGACCGGCCTGGACTTCGAGAGCCTGGCCACCGTCACGACGGTCGACGAGCTGGTCGCGAGAGTCCTTGCGGCCCAGACGCAGCATGCGCACTGACACGCGCCCGCGCACGGGTACGCAAGCGCACACCCGCAGCGGGGCGACGAACGCCGTGTGGTGGGTGGCCTTCGCGCTGGCGATCGTCGCGCTGGCCTGGTTGAGTCTGTTCGTCGGAGCCCGGCCGGTGGCGATCCCGGTCGTGTGGGACGCCATCATGCACAACACCGGTGGCGCCGACCAGGAGATCATCACCGGATATCGGGTACCACGGGCCCTACTGGCCATCGTGGTGGGTGCCGCGCTCGGCCTGGCCGGATCACTGATCCAGCGGTTGATGCGAAACCCGTTGGGAGATCCGCAGATTCTCGGTGTGAATGCCGGTGCGGCGTTCGCGGTGGCGATCGCGGTCGGTGTCCTGGGGCTCACCAGCGTCTGGTCGTACGTGTGGTTCGCGTTCGCCGGCGCCGTGGTGGCCATGGCGATCGTCGCCGGCCTGGGAACCGCCGGGCGCGGGCCCATGACCCCCGTGCGCGTGACGGTCGCGGGCATCGCGGTGACCGCGGTGTTGTCCGGCGCGGTGCGCGGGATCAGCCTGCTGGATCCGAAGACCTTTGACCAACTACGTGTCTGGGAGGTCGGCTCGTTGGCGGGCCGGGACGGCGAGGTGCTGCCGGCGATCCTGCCGTTCGTCGTCGTCGGGGCGATCCTCGCCCTGGCGCTGTCCCGGTCGCTCGATGCCATCGCCATGGGCGACGACCTCGCGGTGGCCACCGGGGTCCGGATCAGACGGGTCCGCATCCTGACCATCGTGGCGATCACGTTGCTGTGCGGTGCGGCCACGGCCGCGGCCGGACCCATCGGCTTCGTCGGATTGATGGTGCCGCATGCGGTTCGGCTGGTACTCCACGTGAGCGGCTGGTGGCTGACCGCGTTCTCGATGCTGGGTGGGGCGGCGCTGGTGCTGGTATCCGACGTCGTCGGCCGGATCGTGGTGCGGCCCGACGAGGTGCCGGTGGGGATCGTGACCGCCTTCGTCGGCGCGCCCATCCTCATCCTCCTGGTGCGTCAGCTGTCGGCGGGCACGCGATGAGCGAGATCGATTTCGGCCGGCCGACCGTCGTCAGGCGTCGACGGCAGTTCTCGGTGCGCCTGGACCGGCGGTCGATGGTGATCACCGCGATCCTCGCCGTCCTGACCGTCGCCGTCACGGTCATCGCCCTGGGGGCGGGTGACTATCCGGTGGCGCCACTGGACGTCCTGCGCACCGTCTTCGGCGGTGGTGACGCGGCATCGCGGTTGGCCATCCGCGAATGGCAGGCGCCCCGGGTGCTGGCGGCGGTGTTCTTCGGCGCAGCTCTCGCGGTGTCCGGCGCCATCTTTCAGCTCCTGACCCGCAATCCGCTCGGGAGCCCGGACATCATCGGGTTCGGCGTCGGGTCGTACACCGGGGCACTGGTCGTCGGACTCGTGTTCTCCGGGTCCTACCTGCTGATCGCGTCGGGTGCTCTCGCCGGTGGATTGGCCACCGCAGTCGTGGTGTACGCGTTGGCCTTTCGCCAGGGCATCGCCGGATTCCGGCTGGTGATCATCGGCGTCGCCGTCAGCGCCATGCTCACGGCGGTCAACTACTGGCTCATTCTGCGAGCCGATCTCACCCAGGCGATGAACGCCGCCAACTGGGGCGCGGGGAACCTGGCCGGTGTCACCTGGCAACTCGCCGGTCCGGCGATGATCGTCATCAGCCTGCTGCTGGCCGCCGTTGCGCTTCTCGCGCAACGCCATCCGGTCCTCGACCTCGGCCCGGATCTGGCTCGTGCGCTGGGTGCGCAGACCCGCACGTCGCAGATCCTGCTCCCGGTGCTGGGCGTCGCTCTCACCGCCGCCGCCACCGCGGTGGCCGGCCCGATCGCGTTCATCGCGCTCGCGTCACCGCACATCGCCCGACGACTCGTCGGGGGTGGGCGCACGCCGCTGCCGGCCACCGCGCTCACCGGCTCGCTACTGCTCCTGGTCAGTGATCTCATCGCGGCCCACGCGTTTGCCCCTCAGGTGCTGCCCGTCGGCGTGGTCACGGTGTGTCTGGGTGGGCTGTACCTGTGCCATCTGCTCTACCGCGAATTGAGGCAGGACCGATGACGACGATCAGCACCCGCCTCGGAGCCGAGCACGTGACCCTCGGCTATGGCGCCCAACCGATTTCGCGCGATCTGACGGTCGAGATCCCCGACGACCGGTTCACCGTGATCATCGGGCCCAACGCCTGCGGGAAGTCGACGCTGCTGCGCGCGCTGTCCCGCCTGCTCACGCCCGACGAGGGCACGGTGATCCTCGACGGCCGGGCGATCGGGGACTATTCCGCCAAAGAGGTTGCCCGCCGGCTCGGTCTGCTGCCGCAGTCGTCGATTCCGCCCGAGGACATCCGGGTTGCCGAGCTCGTCTCGCGCGGCCGGTATCCGCACCAGCGGTTCCTCCGGCAGTGGTCGCACGCCGACGAGGCGGCGGTGAGCGCGGCGATGGCCGCCACCGGTGTCGACGATCTCGCCGCCGAACGGGTCGACAGCCTGTCCGGGGGCCAGCGGCAACGGGTGTGGGTGGCGTTGATCCTCGCCCAGGAGACGCCGCTGGTCCTGCTCGATGAGCCGACCACCTTCCTCGACATCGCCTTTCAGGTCGAACTGCTCGAGTTGTGCCGATCGTTGAACCGCGATCGGGGCCGCACGGTGGTGGCGGTACTCCACGACCTCAACCAGGCATGTCGATACGCCGACCACATCATCGCGATGCGTGCGGGGCGGATCGTCGCCGCCGGCCGACCGGTCGACGTCGTCACCGAAGACCTGGTGGAGGAGGTGTTCGGTCTGCGGTGCCGAATCATCGACGACCCGGAATCGCACACCCCGCTGATCATTCCGCGACTGCGCGAACGATCCCGGGTGGCACCGGACACCTTTGGTTAGCCTCAACTTACTTAGTGATAGGGTCCACGGCATGAACCTGCGCCGTAATCGACTTGCCGGCATCGGCAGCACGCTGTTGGCGGCTGCCGCCCTCACCCTGGTGGCCACACCCACCGCATCGTCCGCCCCGAACCCGACATTCCGGGTGTCGTCGATCCCCGCGGGCGTGACCAGCGGCGGTGAACTCGCCATCGACACAGGTCGCAACAAGCTGTTCATCACCGACAACGACTTCGTGCTGGCGACCACCGGCGGCACCAACGTCCAGATCAATCCGAAGAAGGTGGACCCGAAGGTGACCATCTTCGGTCTCCGGGCACAGCGCCCGGTGGGTGCCATCAGCTACATCGGGCAACCGTGGGGTGTCATGCCGTTCGGCCCGGTGCCGGTGGTGCCGACACCACAGGTCCCCGACGGCATCGGTCTGGACACCACCCACGGCCGCGTCGTGTCCACCGCCTCGCACGCCAACGGCATCACTATCGTCGACATGAACGCCACCACCACGAGTGCGGCGAACCTGATCTCGCTGCCGCTGGCCCATCCCATGGGGGTGGCGGTCAACGGTGCCGCGAGCCGCGCCTATGTGGCGTTGAACTCGAAGAACGCGGTCACGATCATCGACACCGGGACCCGTCGTCAGGTCGGTGAGATCCCGGGAATCTACGCGCCGAGTTTCATGGCGCTCGACAACTCGCGGCATCGCCTCTACGTCGGGAACGCCGATTACATGGCCAAGAAGACGAACTATGTCGCGGTGGTCGACACCCGCACCAACGCGGTGATCAAGAAGATCCCGACACCGTCGAACTCGCGTCCGGCTGTCGATCCGGCCACCGGCCGGGTCTTTGCGGCCAGCTTCGACACCGGCAAGATCTCGGTCATCGATCCCAACTCGCTGACCGTGGTCAACACGATCGCGACCGGCACCTCGCCGAATAAGGTCGCGATCGACGGTCAGCGTCGCCTGGTGTACACGTCGAATCTGCAGAAACGGACGATCACGGTGATCGACGCGGACACCCAACGGGTCCTGACCACCGTCCCGGTCGGCGTGCCGGTGCACACCATCGTCGTGGACCCGAAGACCGGGACCGTTTACGGTACCCAGCACCAGCTCGGCAAGCTGACGGTCCTCACCGTCACCGGGCGCTGAGCCCGACTCGGGTGCGCTCGGCGATCGCCGTCCGCGCGATGCCCGCGAGATACCGTGCGCCGTACTCGATTATCTCGTCGTTGAATTCGTACGTGGGGCTGTGCACCGGGCCGGACTCGGCGGTGATCGGACCGTTGCCGATGAACGCGTAGGCGCCGGGTATCCGCTCGAGGTAGAACGAGAAGTCCTCTGCGGCGAGGATTCCGGCGCAGTGCGGGTCGACCCTGGTGTCGCCGACCACGTCGGCCGCCACCCGCGCGACACGATCGGCGCACTCCGGGTCGTTCACCGTGCACGGGTACCGGCGCTCGTGGTCGAGTTCGATCGACACCCCGTGCGCATCGGCCACCGACGTGCACGCCTGTCGGACCAGGCCTTCGATCTGCGCGCTCGTGGCCGCGTCCAGACACCGCGCGGTGCCGCGCAGCACCGCACGCGTCGGCACGACGTTGTTCGTCGAGCCGGCGGTGAACTCGGTGATCGAAAGTGTCGCGGGCACAAGCGGATCGAGCCGTCGAGCGACGATGGTCTGGAGCGCGGTGACCAGGTAGGCGCCTGCCGTGATGACATCGCCGGCCAGGTGGGGAGCCATCGGGTGACCGCCCTGGGCGGTGATCACGATCTCGAGGTGATCGAATGAGGCCAGCATCGTGCCCGGACGGACCGCGATGTTCGCCGTCGGCAGGCCCGGAATATTGTGCAGCGCATAGATTTCCTGGATGCCGAAGCGATCGAGGAGGCCGTCGGCGAGCATCGCCGACGCACCCGCGGCGCCCTCCTCGGCCGGCTGGAAGACCAGCACCACCGTGCCGGCGAAGTCCGTGTGCGCACTGAGCATTCGGCGGCCCCGAGAAGCATCGCGACGTGCCCGTCGTGGCCGCACGCATGCATGACCCCGTCCACCCGGGACCGGTGGGAGTGGGTGGTCGCCTCGACGATCGGCAGGGCGTCCATGTCGGCGCGCAGCCCGATCACCGGTCCATCGGTGGCGCCCCGGATCACGCCGACGACACCGGTGCCGCCGACCCCGGTCGTCACATCGACGCCGATCGTCCGCAGTCGTTCGGCGACAACCGCGGCGGTCCGTTCCTCGTGGAAGGCGAGTTCCGGATGTGCGTGGATGTCGCGTCGGATCGCGGCGAGGTGTGCGAGGTTCAAGCCGTGGGGTGCACTCACGGGGCGAGGTTACCGTGTGTCCCGAAACCCTCGACGACGACGCAGGCCCCCAGGAATCCTGGGGGCCTGCGTCGGGATGTCCGATTTACTTCTTGACGACGATGTCGTTGTCGTGCACGCCGGGACCCTGGGGCGCGACGGTCACCTCACCGTTGCCGACCGACGAGAGCGCACGCAGCGTCCACGTGCCGGGGGCGGCGAAGAAACGGAAGTCGCCGGTCGGGCTGGCGACGACCTCGGCGGTGAACTCGCCGGTCGAGTCCAGCAGCCGGACGAACGCGCCAGCCACCGGTGTGCCCGTCTCGTCGTTGACGGTGCCGGTCAGCACCGTCTCCTTCTCGACGTCGACGCCGGCGGGCAGCTTCTGGCCCTGCTTCGGAGCTCCGCACATGCTACTTACCTTCTCCCAGCTCGACGGGCACGCCGACCAGCGAACCGTACTCGGTCCAGCTGCCGTCGTAGTTCTTCACGTTCTGGTGGCCCAGCAGCTCCTTGAGCACGAACCAGGTGTGGCTGGAACGCTCGCCGATGCGGCAGTAGGCGATGGTCTCCTTCTGCCCGTCGAGGCCGGCCTCGGCGTACAGCTCGGCGAGGTCCGCGTCGGACTTGAAGGTGCCGTCCTCGTTGGCCGCCTTGCTCCACGGCACGTTGATGGCGCCGGGGATGTGGCCCGGGCGCTGGCTCTGCTCCTGCGGGAGGTGCGCCGGCGCGAGGATCTTGCCGCTGAACTCGTCGGGGCTGCGCACGTCGACCAGGTTCTTCACGTCGATGGCCTCGATGACCTCGTCGCGGAACGCGCGGATGGTGAGGTCCGGCTCGGCGGCCTTGTAGCTGGTGGCTGCACGGCTCACGGCGTCGGCCGACAGCGGACGACCGTCGAGCTCCCACTTCTTGCGTCCGCCGTCGAGCAGCTTGACGTCGTTGTGTCCGTAGAGCTTGAAGTACCAGTAGGCGTAGGCCGCGAACCAGTTGTTGTTGCCGCCGTAGAGGACGACGGTGTCGTCGTTGGCGATGCCGCGCTCGGACAGCAGCTTGGAGAACTGCTCGGCGTTCACGAAGTCGCGACGCACCGGATCCTGCAGATCGGTCTTCCAGTCCAGCTTGACGGCGCCCTCGATGTGGCCGCCGTCGTAAGCGGTGGTGTCCTCGTCGACCTCGACGAAGACGATGCCTTCGGTGTTCAGGTTCTGCTCAGCCCAATCGGCGCTGACCAGGACGTCAGAACGTGCCATGGTGATTCCTTCCGGATGTTTCTCTGGGGGTGACTACAGGGATTTGCCTGGTGAAGACGTGCGCGAAGAATGTCGACTGGGATCCCGACCGGATCGGATCAGCAGAGGATCGTCTGCCCAACGGGAGGTGTCACAGGTGCGCGTCGTCGCGCGAGCCGCCTTCAGATCAGCGACAGCAACAGTTGGCGATCCGACAGAAGTCGATCGCACGGCGGCGGGTGAGCAACAACTCACGGCGCAGTTGCATGGAGACGAGGGTACACACGGGCACGGCGTCGTCCCAAACCCGGGGTTGCACCGGTTCAGAATTGGTCCGGACGCAGGTCGGCGGCACCTTGGCGGCCCTCGAGAACGACGTCGCTGCCCTCGCTGTAGGCGGTTCGCGGAGCGATGTTCCACGGCGACGGAAGCGCGGGCAGTGTCGCGGTGAACTGCGCGAGGACATGAGTACGGAGATCTGCGGGGACATCGGCGTCGACATGCTCTTCGGGGCCCCGGTAGAAGTCGGTGGCGTCGATGCGAAGCCGGCCGTCGGCCACCGACAGGTCGGCGACCACGCTCACCTTCACCTTCGGACCGGGGTAGGCCGAGGCGGACGGCGGAAATCGGGTCGACGTGTCCACCGGAGGCAACGGAACGGTTCCGGTGAGCAGCACACCACGGGTGCGGCGCAGCAGTCCGTCGCCGGGACCACCGGCGCCGGCCTTGCCTTCGGGTGCGGGGGTGTTCACGGTCAGATCGACGATCCCCAGGAACCTGCCCAGATTCACCGAGTCGAGCCGTGTATAGGCGCTCGCCGACGCAGTGTGTAAGAGATCACTCGACTCGAATTTGAAACCGTTCGACACCGACAACGACGTCAACGTGGCGTCCAACTCGGCGTGACAGGCGCCCGGTCCGGGGCAGGCGACGGGCACTCCGCGGGCGGTGATCACCGCGCCCGGGAACTCGCCGGCCGCGGCATGGGTGAGGAACGGAAACCCGCCGAGAGTCACTTCGGGGTCATAGATTACGCGCGGCGAGGCCCGCAGCGCCTGCGAGAACGACGCCTCGCTCCGCATCGCGACGATGGTGTCGGTGAGAACGGCGATCGCGGCGACGACGAGGATGGTGACGATCCCGATTCCGGCGATCCGACGCGTCCGGCGATGTGGCTGAGAAGTCGACGATGAGCCGCGCCGACGGTCGACTCCGGCCGCCTTGTTAACAGCGAAGCGCGACATTGGCGCTATTCTGTCACCTATCGCGCACATGACGGTAAGGCGGTGTAAACAATCGACCACGCCGGTGCGAGGCTTTTCGCGCATCCGCAACGACGCGGGCGATGAGCACAAGAGTTGGTTGTTCGGGGGACGACGAGATCGGAGTAGTTCGTGGATCTCTTGCTGTTGACCGCCGATCCCAACCCGGAAGCGGTGCTGCCGTCTCTGTCCTTGCTCGCCCACACCGTCCGTGTCGCCCCGACCGAGGTCTCCTCTCTCATGGAGGCGGGTAACGCCGACGTCGCCATCGTCGACGCGCGCACCGACCTCGCCGCGGCCCGTGGCCTGTGCCGACTGCTCGGCAGCACCGGTTCGTCGGTGCCGGTCGCCGCGGTTCTGACCGAGGGTGGCCTGGTCGCGGTCAACGCCGATTGGGGACTCGACGAGTTCCTGCTGCCGGCGACGGGCCCCGCGGAACTCGATGCCCGACTGCGGCTGCTGGTCGTCCGCACCCGGGGCATGACCGCCGAAGAGGCGTCCGGCAAGGTGACGCTCGGTGATCTGGTCATCGACGAGGGCACCTACACCGCGCGACTGCGTGGCCGCCCGCTCGACCTGACCTACAAGGAGTTCGAACTCCTCAAGTACCTGGCCCAGAATGCCGGCCGCGTGTTCACCAGAGCTCAACTGCTGCAGGAAGTTTGGGGCTACGACTTCTTCGGTGGCACGCGTACCGTCGACGTCCACGTCCGACGGCTGCGGGCGAAACTGGGCAGCGAACACGAATCACTCATCGGTACCGTCCGGAACGTCGGATACAAGGCCGTCCGGCCCAGTCGGGGACGTGGCGGCAACGATGCGGCGCTCGACGTGGTGGTCGACGACGAGGAGTTCGGCGACGACCTCGAGGGGCCCTTCGACGAGGAGTTCAGTGCCAGCGCCAACGGAAACTGACTCGTCGGGGCCGATCGTGGTCGATCGGCTGACCACTGACACAGCGGCTTTCGCGCATCGCCTCGTCGAGGCTGCCCGAGTTGCCGACGGGGTGTCGCCGTTGTCCGAGCAGGCTCGTGCCGCCATCGACGCGGTCGCCGATCCTGCTGTGCGACACGTGTATTCGGATACCGGCTACGCGAATGTGCTGGCCGGCCGGGACGGTGAGCCGGCCATGGTCGAGCTGGTGGTGGATCCGGGGCAGCGCCGCCGGGGGCACGGCAGGGCACTGCTCGCCGCGGCCTTCGACGAGGCGCGCAACGTCACCGCCGAACCGGCGCCCCGCGTGTGGGCGCACGGGGATCTCCCGGGAGCCGTCGCGCTCGCCGCGTCGCTCGGCCTGACGCGACGGCGTGAACTGCTGCAACTGCGACGTCCGCTCGGACCGAATCCGCCCGAACTCCCGCCCGTCGACGCGCGCGACGACATCGTCCTCCGCACCTATGCGGGAACGGCCGACGACGCGGAGATCCTGCGGGTCAACAATGCCGCTTTCGACTGGCATCCCGAACAGGGCGGCTGGACCCTCGACCAGATCACCGAGCGGGTGGACAGCGGGTGGTTCGACCCGGCCGGGCTGTTCCTCGCCTTCGACGTCACCGATCCGGCGCGGCTCCTCGGCTTCCACTGGACCAAGGTGCACTTCGTCGACGAGCAGAACCCGGGGGACGAGACGCTGGGCGAGGTCTACATCGTCGGGGTCGACCCGGCGGCACAGGGACGTGGCCTGGGCCGGCTGCTGACGCTGGCCGGACTGCACTACCTCGCCGACCGCGGACTGCCGGAGGTCGAACTGTACGTCGAAGGCGACAACTCCGCGGCACTGCACACATACGAGCGACTGGGATTCACCCGATACGCGATCGACGTCGCGTACGGGTGACGGGAGTCCATCGGTTGGTCGGCGCGCAGCGGGGGAGTCGCTCGACGGTGTCCGTCGTCGGCCGCATGATCGGAACCGCGTGCGTCGCCGCAGGCGTTCTCGGCATCGTCGGCCACTTCTCGGGCCTGGTCAGCGACCTGCTGGCCCGCGTGGCGTCGTTCACCCCGGTTCTGATCCTGATGCCGATCGCCGGGGTGATCGTGTTCGCCGTGGTGCGGTCGTGGTGGCTGCTCTCCGTCGGGGTGGTCGTCCTCTTGGCGGGGGTGAGCACCCAGTTGCCGCTTTACCGCGGCGTCGACGAGGTGGCCCGGCCCTCGGACACCACGGTGATGCAGGCCAACATCTATCTCGGGCGGGCCGACGCCGCGAAGCTCGTCGATCAGGTGCGCAGCCGGAACGCGGACATCCTCACCGTCGTCGAACTCACCCCGGAGGCGGTCGGCCACCTCGACGCGGCCGGTCTGCGGGCGGTGCTCCCCTTCGGCTTCGAGTCCGCGAGGTCCGGTGGCGGCGGCACCGGGATCTACTCGCGGTATCCACTGACCGACGAGGAGCTCATGCCCGGCTTCACGCACTCGAACCTGCGTGCGGTGGCCGACGTTCCGGGCCTGGGCCGCACCGCGGTATTCGCCGTGCACCCGGTTCCGCCCTATCCGGGTCCGGCATGGCAATGGGACGCCGAAATGCGGCGTCTCGGCGCCGTGCTCGCCGCCGAACGGCTGCCGGTGATCGTCAGCGGCGACTTCAACTCTACGTTCGATCACCGTCAGTTCCGCGATTTACTGGCCGGGTCGAACACCGCTGACTCTCCGGAATTGACCAGTGTGGCAAAGTATCTCGGCGCAGGAGTGGTCCCGACCTATCCGGCCGACCGGCGGTTCGGGGCCGTCCTCGCGATCGATCACATCCTCACCAGGGGTGGCTGGGTGCCGACCTCGTTTCATCGGTTCGACATCGCGGGATCGGATCACCACGGCGTGGTGGCCACCATCGCGCCGAGGTGATGCGGTGACCGTGCGGTGACGGACCGCATGATGACGGGGATTCGACAGTAGTTTAGGCTTGCCTAATAATATTCGAGTCACGGTCATCGGGAGGGTCTCCGCATGTCGTCCACCGTCGGTTCCCCCGCCATCGAGGTGGCCGGCCTGACCAAATCCTTCGGCGACGTCCAGGCACTACGGGGCATCGACATGTGTGCGCACCGCGGTGAGGTACTGGGGCTGCTCGGACCGAATGGATGCGGCAAGACGACGACGGTGAATCTGCTGGCGACCCTGCAGCGGCCCACCTCGGGCACCGCGCGGATCTGTGGTCACGACGTCGTGTCCGAACCAGCCCGAGTTCGGGAGCTCATCTCGTTGACCGGCCAATATGCGTCGCTCGACGACGGTCTCACGGCTGCGGAGAACCTCGCGGTGTTCGGGCGGTTGACCGGGCTGCGGGGTCGGGCGGTATCGCGGCGGACCGATCAGCTCGTGGACCGATTCGATCTGGGCGAGGTGCGCGATCGCCGGGTGGGCACGTTGTCCGGCGGCATGCGGCGTCGTGTGGACATCGCGAGTGCGCTGGTCACCCGCCCGGAGGTGCTGTTCCTCGACGAACCGACCACCGGGCTCGACCCGCGCAGTCGCGCCGCGGTGTGGGAGACCGTCGCCCAGCTCAAGGCCGATGGCATCACGGTGTTGCTGACCACGCAGTACCTCGACGAGGCCGATCGCCTGGCCGATCACATCGTGCTGCTGGATCGTGGACTCGTCGTCGGCTCCGGCACACCCGGCCGGCTCAAACGCGATGCCGGCGCGGCGATCTGCCAGATCACCCTTGCCGACGCGGCCCAACTCGACCGGGTGCGCGCCGCCCTCGCCGACCTGGGCATCGTCGACGAAGACGTCGAGGCGGGAGTCGCGGCCGGCGGCCCGCGGATGGTGGTGCGGGCCCCGGATGGCATGGGCACCGTGGCCACCGTCATCTCGCGGCTGCAGACGGCCGGGGTCGATGTACTCGACATCGGGCTGCGTCAGCCGTCGCTCGACGAGGTGTTCTTCGCCCTGACGGGCAGCCGATGAGTGGCCCCTCCGAGGCAGCCGGCGTCATCGGGACCGACGACGCCGCGCACGCACTCGACGCCTTCGCCGCCGATGTCACACCGCACCGGACGTCGGTGCCGCTGACCGTGTCGGTCGCTACGCTGGGACGCGAAAAACTGCGCGGCGCACTACGTTCCGGTGACCTGACGATGGCGGCGCTGAGTTCGATGGTCTTCTTCGTGTGCTTCTACACACCGCTGCACCGGCGATTCGAACTGACCGGCGGCGACTATGCACAGTTTCTGACGCCCATCATCGCGCTGCAGGCCGGATTGTTCACCGCGATCGCCGCGACCGAGGCGGCCGGCGCCGATGCCCGTGCCGGCGTCCGGGAACGGTTGGCGTCGTTGCCCATGTCGCGGATCTCCCCGCAACTGGCCCGCATGGTGTGGGTGCTCGCCCGCCTGACCGTGGCGATGTCCGCATGTGTGGCGATGGGTGCCGCCCTGGGCTTCCGATTCCATGGAACATGGTGGCAGACGATCGCGTTCCTGGTCCTGGTGATGCTCGTCGGCCTCGGGCTGAGCATGCTGACCGACGCCGCGGGCACGGTCGCACGCAACGCCACCGGCGTGGCGTACCTGTTGATGATCCCGCAGCTGATCCTGGTGATGGCCTCGACCGGGCTCGTTCCGGCCGATGCATTTCCCGGCTGGGCGCAGCCCTTCGTCCGCAACCAGCCGATGTCGGTGTTCGCCGACGCGCTGCGGGCGCTGGCGGCCGGTGCCGACGTCCCGACCGCCGCGCCGGTGCTGTGGCTGGTCGGCCTGCTCGGGGCGGGATGGTTGGCGATGCTGTGCGCGGCACGCAGGTCGGTGGGCCGATGAACGGCGTCGTCTCGACACGCGGTGCGACGGACTCCGCGTGGCCCGCCCGGACCTCGGTCCGCCTCGCTCGGCAATCGATCTCCCACGCCGGCGCCCTGCTGCGTGCGTGGTGTCGCGAACCCGGAATCGTCGTGCAGGCGTTGCTGTTCCCCGCCTTCATGCTCGCCATGTTCCAGCTCGTCCTCGGCGAGACCGTCACCGCGATGGGCGGCGGGGACAGTGTGTACGGCAATGCCGGACTGGTGGCACTGGTCGGCGGCATGTACGGCACCCTGTCCACGGCGGTTCGGCTCATCTCCGAGCGTGACAGCGGACTGCTCTCGCGGTTGTGGACGCTTCCGGTGCCGCGGTCGGGCTTCATCGCCGGCCGACTCACCGCCGAGATGGTGCGGACCGGGATCGCCACCGTGGTCCTCTACATCGTGGCGATTCCGATGGGCTTTCGCTTCGATCAGGGGTGGGCGGCCGGTATCGGGGCAGTCGTCGTGCCGATGATCTTCACCGCGGGACTCGCGGTGCCGGTGATGGCGCTGGCGCTGGTCTCCACCGGCCAGGCCGCGGTGCAGCAGCTGGGCGGCCTGTTCCTGTTCCTGTTGTTCTTCAACACCGGTTTCGCGCCGGTGAGCGAGTATCCCGGCTGGCTGCAGCCGATTGTCCGTTATCAGCCGATGAGTCCGGCGATCGACACGATCCGTGGTCTCACCGAGGGAGGGGCGATCGCCGGGCCGTTCTGCCTGACCATCGCCTGGACAGTCGGCCTGATCGCCGTTTTCGGTGCGGTGGCCGTCCGCGGCTATCGCCATGCCGCAGAAGGGAATCACCACACATGAACTCTCCCGACGAGGTGCGCGCACGTGTCGCCGAGATCCTCGGTATGACCCCCGACGAGATCGACGACGGCATCAACCTGATCGAGATGGGTCTCGACTCGATCCGGATGATGACGATCGCCGGCGAATGGCAGCAACGAGGCCACCAACTCAATTTCGCCGACCTGGCAGCCGAACCCACGATCGCCGCGTGGGTCGCGTTGCTGGACAACACCGCAGCGCAGTCCCGAGCCGCCGCCCCGGTTGCGTCGTCGCGTTCCGAGGACGGCGACGACGAGCCCTTCGGGCTGGCGCCGATGCAACATGCCTACTGGGTCGGTCGCACGGACGTGGCGGATCTCGGCGGGGTGGCCGCGCATCTCTACGTCGAGTTCGATGGTTCGTCCGGGCTGGATCCGGAGAGACTCGCCCGGGCGGTTCACTCCCTGACACACGTCCACCCGATGCTGCGCGCACAATTCCTGCCCGACGGCACCCAGCGGGTGATGCCGGAACTCACCCATGATCCGTTCCAGCTCAACGACCTTCGTGGTCTCGACGCCGACGCGGCCGACGGCGAACTCGATCACATCCGGGAGGCCAAGAGTCATCAGATGCTCGACGTGGCCAACGGCCAGGTCTTCGACCTGACACTCTCGCTGCTGCCCGACGGCCGGCATCGCCTGCACTTCGACATCGATATGCTCGCCTCCGACGCGATGAGCTATCGGATGCTGCTGGCAGATCTGGTGCGTCTCTACGACGGCGAGACCGTGGCGACCCCCGACTACACCTACCGCGATTACCTGCGGCGCCGGGACGAGGACCCGGACCCGGCCCGCGCCCGCGACCGAGACTGGTGGTCCGGGCGCCTCGCCGAATTGCCCTCGGCGCCGGCGCTTCCGACGCGCGCCGACGGATCGGTGGTCGACCATCGCGTGGTGCGCCACCATCATTGGATCGATGGCGAGGCGAAGGCCGAACTGTTCGCCGCCGCCCACGAGCGCGGTGTCACCCCGGCCATCGCACTCGCCGGCGCGTTCGCGGCCACCATCGGTACCTGGTCGAGCCAGGATCGGTTCCTGCTCAACGTCCCCCTCTTCCACCGGGAACCCGCCCACCCCGAGATCGACCGGGTCTCCGGCGATTTCAGTTCGTCGATCCTGATCGACGTCGACTTCCGTCACGCCCAATCCCTGCTGGACCTGATCCGGTCCATGCAGACGACCATGCACGCCAACGGCTCTCACGCCGCCTACGGGGCGCTGGACGTGCTGCGCGATCTGGGGCGTGACCGCGGCGAACCGGTGTTCGCGCCCGTCGTCTACACCAGCGCACTCGGACTCGGAGAGCTGTTCGCCGACGACGTCCTCGCGCGCTTCGGCGATCCCGTCTGGACCATCTCGCAGGGCCCGCAGGTGGTGCTCGACGCCCAGGTCACCGAGGTCGGCGGCGGACTGCTGCTCAACTGGGATGTGCGATCCTCGGCCTTCCCGCCCGGCGTCATCGATGCGATGTTCGCCCGGTACGTGTCGGCCGTCGACAGCCTCGGCACGGGCGACGCCGGCTGGTTGGCCTGTGCGGCACCACCGTTGCCCGCGGCGCAGCGAGCGGTGCGCCGGCGGGTCAACGACACCGCGGGCCCAACCTCCGGCCGCGTGCTGCACGAGGAGTTCTTCGCCCGCGCCACCCACGATCCCGAACGGACCGCCCTCATCTGGCGCTCCGGGGACATGTCCTACGGCGAGCTCGCCGCCGACGCTCTCGCGGTGGCCGGGGCACTCCGGGCGGCCGGTGTGCTGCCGGGAGACGCAGTCGCCGTGCAGGTTCCCAAGGGTCCCGATCAGGTGATCGCGACCCTGGGCGTGTTCGCCGCCGGTGCCGTCTGGGTGCCGGTCGGCCATGACCAGCCGCGCGTGCGGCGTGACGCGATCCTGCGCACCGGCGCGGTTCGGGTGCTGCTCGGCGCCGATCTCGCGGACGAACTGCCCGACGGGGTGCGTCTGCTCGATCTCGCCGAGGCGCGCGACCACCGTACGCCATTCGCCGAGCCAGTTCTTCCGGACCCGGAAACCGTTGCCTACGTGCTGTTCACGTCGGGCTCCACCGGAACCCCGAAGGGTGTCGAGGTACCCCACCGGGCCGCCATGAACACCATCGACGACGTCAACGATCGATTCGGTGTCGGTCCCGACGACCGCTCGCTCACCGTCGCGGCCCTCGAGTTCGACATCTCCGTCTACGACATCTTCGGCATCTACGGTGCCGGCGGTGCGGTGATCGCCGTGGACTTTGCGTCGGCCAAGGATCCGAGCGATTGGCTCGACCTGCTGCGCACCCACCGCGCCTCGATCCTGACCTGTGTGCCAAGCGCCTTCGACATGCTGCTCACCGTCGCCGAATCGGATCCGCGAGGGCTCGGAGACTCGCTGCGCGCAGCACTTCTCGGCGGAGACTGGGTGGGCGTCGACCTGCCCCGCCGGATGCATGCGCTTGCGCCGGACGCACGCTTCGCGGGATTGGGCGGCGCCACCGAGATCGCCATCCACGGCACGGTGTGCGAGGTGCTGGACCCGCCCGCGCACTGGACCTCCGTGCCGTTCGGTACGCCGTTGCGCAATGTCGAGTGCCGCGTGGTGGATTCGTCGGACCGTGACTGCCCGGACTGGGTCACCGGCGAACTCTGGGTCGGCGGGGCCGGCGTGGCGCGCGGATACCGCAACGATCCCGAGCGCACCGCGCAACGTTTCCGCGAGCACGACGGCACACGCTGGTATCGCACCGGTGACCTCGCCCGCTATTCGCCCGACGGAACGATCGAGTTCGTCGGCCGCGCCGACCACCAGGTGAAGATCCGTGGATTCCGGGTGGAGCTCGGCGAGGTCGAGGGCGCTCTGCGGTCGGTGTCCGGGGTGCATGCCGCGGTCGCGACGATCACCGGAACGGCCACGGGGGCACGGCGGTTGGTGGCCGCGGTGACCGTCGAACACGGCGCGGCGCTCGACGCCGCCACGGTGATCGGCGCCCTCGACGATCATCTGCCCACCTACATGATCCCGAGTCACGTCGAGATCGTGGATCGGCTGCCGCTCACCGAGAACGGCAAACTCGACCGCGCGGCCGTCGACACGCTGCTCACCGATCACTCCGGCGCCGAAAAGGTTCCTCCCGCAAACGATCTGGAGAGAGCCCTGCTCGGGATCGTGGCCGACGTGCTCTCCGTCGACCCCGGATCGATCGGGGTGACCGACGACTTCTTCGCCGCCGGAGGCGATTCGGTGCTGGCAACCCGCGTCATCGCGCGCATCCGGGAGTGGCTCGATGCACCACATGTCGGCATCGTGGACATGTTCGCCGCGCGCACCGTGCGTGACCTCGCGGTGCGTATCGACGCCGGAGACGAGACACCCGGTCGACTCGGCGCCGTCGCGGCCATCTATCTCGACATCGCGGCGATGGACGACGCGGCGCTCGCGGAGGCATCCGAGGTGCACGGCTGATGGGCGGCGCGATGACCGATGACGGTCGCGACACCATGCTCGTCCTCGGCGCCGGACCGAAGGCTCTCGCAGTGGCCGCCAAGGCGGCCGTGATGGCCGATCTCGGTTTGCCCGTGCCCCGGATCCGGGTGGTCGAGGCACACGCCGTCGGGGCCAACTGGCAGTGCATCGGCGGCTGGACCGACGGCCGGCACCGACTCGGCACCAGCCCGGAGAAGGACATCGGGTTCCCGTATCGATCCGACGTCGCGGCGCGGGGCAGCGGTGCCCTCAACGTCGAGATCAGCCGTCGCATGCTGGAATACAGCTGGGTTTCCTTCCTGGTCGAACACCAGACATACGCCGAATGGATCGACCGGGGCCGCCCCAACCCGCACCACCACGTGTGGGCCCGGTACCTGCAATGGGTGGCGGCGCGGATCGATCTGGACGTCACGATCGCCACCGTGGAGACCATCGCCGCCGACGATGCGCAATGGACGCTCGGTGTCGTGGCGCCCGACGGCCGTCGCGACGAGATCGTCGGCGACTCGCTGATGATCACCGGCCCCGGCTCCAGCGACGCCCCGATGCTCGACGACGACCGGGTGCTGTCGGTTGCCACGTTCTGGGATCTGGTGTCGCGCCGTGCATTACCGCCGGCGTCCCGGGCCGCCGTGGTCGGCGGCGGGGAGACGGCCGGGTCCGTGCTCGACGAGCTGGCGCGGCACGAGGTGATGACGGTGTCGGTGATCTCGCCCGGTGCCACGATCTACACCCGCGGCGAGAGCTACTTCGAGAACGCCATGTTCAGCGACCCCACCGGATGGCCCAATCTGTCACCCGACGAACGTCGCGACGTCATCCGGCGCACCGACCGTGGCGTGTTCTCCGTCCGGGTGCAGGAGAACCTATTGGGCGACAACCGAATTCACCATCTGCAGGGCCGGGTCGTCTCGGCGCGACGGTCGGGCGAGCTGATCGCGATGGCGCTGCACAATCCCGGTCGGCCGACGCAGACGCACACCTTCGACCTGGTGGTCGACGCCACGGGCGGCGATCCGTTGTGGTTCCTCGACCTGTTCACCGACGACGCCGCCGACCTGCTCGAGTTGTCCGTCGGCTGGCCGCCGGTCCTCGAGCGGATCGAGGCATCGATCGGGCATGATCTCACGGTGACCGGGCTGACGCCGAAGCTGTTCCTGCCCAACCTTGCCGGCTTCGCGCAAGGCCCGGGCTTCCCGAACCTGAGTTCGCTGGGGGAACTGTCGAACCGCGTGCTGAAGACAGGTGCTCCACGCAGTCGTGGTGTGCGGCCGGCGCAGGCCGGCGGCGAGGTGACCTGACGTGGTGACCTTGGTGAGCTATTGTGCCCGTTCAGAGTTCGGGTACATCCGACGGGGTCCGACCCAGGATGTGCAGCGCGATACGTCGATCGGGCCGGACATCGAACTCGCCGAGATCGCTCCAGCCGCGCTTCGTGAGCGCCCGGCGGATGCGCGAATTGCGGGCATCCGGCTCGAGAACGACTCGGCGACAACGTTCGTCGGCGTCGAAGATCCGCTGCGCCAGTTCGGCCATCCAGTCCGACATCATCCCGCGGCCCGTCAGCTCGACATCGGCGGTGGCGATGTGCAGACCCATGTCGTACGGGTCGGCCGGGTAGATCCGCGCGATCTCGTCGCGCGCCGGGCGGTAGAGCTCGATGTACCCCATCTCGACGCCGTCGAGCGCCACGATCAGCGGACGCGAGTAATTCCCGGCCAGACGGTGGGCGATGTCGTCACGCCAGCGCTGCACCGACCATTCCTGTTCCCACGTCGCCACCAGGTGCGGCCGGGAGAACCAACCCACCAGCATGGCGGGGTCGGTGCCGTCCGGATCGGCCGGACGAAGGCGGAACCGTCCGGTCAGCTCGGGCACCACCGGCGGGCCCGCGGCCGCGACTTCGGCCGGCACGTCGGTGATTTCGCGACCGATCGAATACGACTCGCACTCGGATGCGGAAGCGGAATCCATCGGCGGCGGCTCCATTCGTCTCGATCGAACAACGTGTGACTCAGGTCAGCCTAACCCAGAGAAGTGTAGAGATGACGACACATACCACCACCCCGTCCCGCCCGGCTCTCGGAGCGCTACGGCAGTTCCACCAACCCGCCCGTCCGGATCTGCCGCCGCTCTTGGTTTTTCCGCACGCGGGCAGCGGTGCGTCGTCCTATCGCGCTCTCTCCGAACAGTTCAGCCGGGCGTTCACCGTGCTGATCATGCAGTACCCGGGGCGTCAGGACCGTCGGCGTGAGCCTGCCGCAACGGCATTGGCTGATCTGGCGGCCGAGGCGCACGCGGAGTACTCGGCCCGCCCCGATGCCGGGGCCACCCCGCTGACCGTGTTCGGCCACAGCATGGGTGCGATCGTGGGCTTCGAGTTCGCCCGGCTCGCCGAGTCATCCGGTGCAATCACGTTGTCGTGCCTGGTGGTCTCGGCGGCCACCGCGCCGAGCCGGGTGGCCGGCCTGCCGCGCCACCCGACCGACGACGAGGGTCTGATGGCCCACCTCGGTGTCCTCGAGGGAACCGGCGGAACGGTGATGGCCAGCGATGCCGTCATGCGGATGGCATTACCGGTGTTGCGGGCCGACTACGCGGCATTCGACGCGTACGACGCGACCAGCGAGATGACGATCGCGACGCCGATCCGGGTGATCGGTGGCGCCGACGACCCGGTGATCCAACCCCACCTGCTGCACGGCTGGACCGACCACGGTGACGATGTGACCGTCGAACTTTTCGACGGCGGACACTTCTACCTGCACGACAGCGGCCCGGACATCCTCGAGGTGCTGACCGAGACTGGCCCGGCGGTGCGACGATGAGCCGGCGACCCGAATCCATCGTCATCTGCGGGATGGCGGTCGAGGCGCCCGGCGGGGTGGAGACCCCGGGCGACTTCTTCGCGGCGATCGCCGACGGCGTCGAGTTGATCGAACCGTTCCCGCGTGACCGCGACTGGCCGGTCGACCAGGTGCTGTCGCTGGGCGCCCTCGAGGGCTGGGGTGAGGTGCCCGACGCCGGTGGATTTCTGCGTGGGGCAGACGAATTCGACCCGCTCTTCTTCGGTGTGAGCCCACGGGAAGCGGTGGCGATGGACCCGCAGCAGCGCGTCGCGATGCGCGTCGCGTGGCGGGCGTGTGAGAACGCCGGCATCAACCCGGCCGGGCTCGACGGTGCCGAGGTGGGCGTCTACATGGGTGCCTCGATCACCGAGTACGGCCCCCGCGCGGCCGCCGTCAACGACCACAGCGGACACCGGATCGCCGGTACCGCCCTGGGGGCCGTGTCCGGCCGCATCTCCCACGCGCTGGGTGTCGTCGGCCCCTCGATGACCGTCGACACCGCCTGCGCATCGTCGTTGACGGCACTTCATCTGGCCGCCAACGCGATTCGCGGCGGGGAATGTGACTGGGCGATCGCCGGCGGCGTGTGTGTGATGGGCTCGCCCGGCGCGTTCTTCGAGTTCGCCAAGAACAACGGCCTGGCCGCCGACGGACACCTGCGCTCCTACAGCGCGGGCGCGACCGGCACCCTGTGGGGCGAGGGCGCAGGCGTCGTCGTCGTCGAAACCGAAAGCCGCGCACGCCGCCTGGGTCACCGGATACTCGGTACCGTGCTGGCGACCCGGGTCAACCACAACGGATCCGGCGGCCCCATCGTGGTGCCCAGCGCGCTGGCCCAGCAGCGACTCATCGAGCGCACGGTGGCCGCCGCCGGCATCTGCCCGGCCGACATCGACCTCATCGAGGGGCACGGAACGGGTACCCCGCTCGGGGATCCGATGGAACTCGAGGCCCTGCAGAACACGTACGGCGCCGCCCGCGCGCCGGACGATCCGGTCCTGCTGGGGTCGGTGAAATCGAATGCGGGACACGCCCAGGCGGCCGCGGGCATCCTCGGACTGATCAAGGTTCTGCTCTGCGGACGACACGGCGTCATGGCGCCGAGCCTGTTCGCCGACGACCCCACCGACAAGGTGGACTGGGATCGCGCCGGGCTGCGGCTGAGCACACAGTGTCGCGAGTGGACCGCACGGGGTCCGCAACGCCATGCCGCCGTCTCGAGTTTCGGCGTGTCCGGTACCAACGCCCATGCCATCGTCGCCATGCCGGTGGCCGAAAGCGAGTTCGCCCATGTCTGACCATGTTTCGTCGCCATCAGGTGGGGGATACCGGTTTCCCGACGGGCGTGTGCCGATCCTCGTGTCCTCGGATGCCGCCGAACTCGTCGCCGCCGAAGCACGCGCGCTCGGCGACTACCTCCGTGGCCACCCCGACGTCTCCGCGGCGGCGATCGGCGAGCAACTGCTGCGCACCCGGCCGCCGCGACGGTATCGGGCACTGGTGCTGGCGTCGGATGCCGCCCAGCTCACCGAGGCACTCGATGCCGTCGCCGAGGGCCGCACCCATCCCGCGGTGATCCGCGGAGCGGGTCCGGCACGCCCGCGGCGGGTGGCGTATGCGTTTCCCGGGCAGGGCGGTCAGCGCCCGGGAATGGGCAGTCGATTCTACGAGCTGTCCACGGCGTTCCGGCGTACGGTCGATGCCTGCCACGAGCAGTCGCTCCGCTTGTTCGGTGCCTCGGCACGCGATTATGTATTGGGCGACATCGACTCCGACGATCCGGCGGCATCCGACGTGCGGGTCGTCCAGCCGGCCCTGTTCATCCAGATGGCCGGGCTCGCCGCGATGTGGGACGCCGCCGGTGCCGTGCCGGCGGTGACGGTGGGCCACAGCCAGGGCGAGATCGCCGCCGCCTACCGCAGCGGTGCGATGACGCTGTCGGACGCGCTGACCATCGTCACCGTGCGCGCCCGCCTCGTGCATGAACTGTCGCCCCGTGGCCACACGATGGCCGTGGTCGGCATCGACGTCGACGAGTGCGAGGCGATGCTCGCCCGGCACTCGGGCTGGGCGCAACTGTCCGTGGTCAACTCGGCGCACATCCTGTGCATCTCCGGCCGCCGCGACGCCGTGCTCGACATGGTCGACACCCTCACGGCGCAGGGGCGATTCGCCCGGGAGATCCGCGTCGAGTACCCCGCGCACACGAGCGTGGTCAGTGACTACCAGCCCGCGTTTCTCGACGCGCTCGGCACCTACCTCGAACACGACCACATGATGCCGGGCGACATCCCGTGCGTCGGCGCGACGCTGGGGGAGGCCGTGGACGAGTCGATGTCGTTGGGGGACTACTGGTTCTGGAATCTGCGTAACCGTGTCCGATTCGACAAGGCGATCGAGAACGCGGCGCTCGTCCATCGGGCGGACTTCTTCATCGAGATGTCCGAGCACCCGACCCTGTTGCTCGCGATGGGTGAGACCCTGTCCGGGATCGACAGCGCCGACGCCGCCGGCCGGCCCATTATCGGCACCTCGCGGCGCGATGCCGACGGCCTCGACGAGTTCACCCGCAACGTGGCGGCACTGGCCGTCGCCGACACCGGCTTCCGGTGGGATGCCCTGACACAGCACGACGACCTCCGGTCCGGTCCGGCCTGGTCACCGCTGGAGGGGTTCCCGAACACGATCATGCGTCGGGTGCATCTCTGGGCCGACCGGGACGCGGGCCTCGACGACGAGGTGAACTCGCCCGCGTGGGCCGCTGCCCGATCCGGGCCGGCGCCGCAACGTCTGGTGGCGCGCTGGCAGCCCCTCAAACGGCGAAAACTGCTGGCGCCGAGGACCATCGCGATCCTCGACCCGACCGGCCAGGGCGCCGACGACGCGGCCCGGATCTGTGCGGCGGCGGACGCGCAGGGCGCCACGGCCTTTCTCGTGGACGAGCACAGCGCACAGCGCGACGACATCGACACCGCGATCCTGTTGCTCGGTCCCCCCGGGACCAAACCGGCCGATGTCGCCGATGCGGTGGCGTCCGTCCTCGCGAACCGGCGCTGGTCCGCCGGGCTGCGCTCGGTACCGGCACAGTTCTGGTGGGTCACCGTCGGCGGTGAATCCGTCGTCGACACCGACCCCGTGCCGGATCTGGTCCACGGTTCGATCACCGCGGCACTGCGTTGTGCCGCAGCCGAATACCCTGGCGTGCGGTTCCGGCATCTCGATCTGGGCGCGAGGCCGGACGCTGATGCGGCGCGGTTGCTGGGGGAGCAGGTGATCTCGGCGGTGCACGTCGCCGACGAGCCGGAGCTGGCGATGCGTGACGGGCTCTTCGTCAAGCGCCTCGCGCCCGCCGAACCGGACACCGCAGTCGCACAGGCGAATCCGCGCCACGTGCTGATCACCGGTGGTACCGGGCAGGTCGGGATGGAGTTCTGCGAGCACTACGCGAGAGCCGGGGCGCACCGGATCACCCTGGTCAGTCGCTCGGGAGCGGGACCGCAGACCACCCGGCGGATCGACGCGCTGCGTCGTCGGGTGGACACCGTCATCGACGTCGTCGCCGGGGACATCGCCGACGAACTCGACGCCGATCGGCTCGCCGACATGCTCACCGAGCCGGTGACGCTACTCGTCCACACCGCGATGAACTACGTCGCCGCCGGCGTCGACGAGATCACCGCCGAACAGATCGTCGACGCCGAGCGCGCCAAGGTGACCGGTCTGCGACGGCTGCTCGCGGTGTTGCCGATGGCCGACGACGTCCACCTGCTGCTGTGCTCGTCGATCGCCGCCACCCTCGGCGGACGCGAGCAGGCCCTCTACGCCCTGACCAACCGGACCCTCGGCATCATGGCGGCGGAACTCCGCGACGAGGGCCGGTCGGTGACCACCGTCGAATGGGGTCTGTGGCGCGTGCAGGGTCCACTGGACGACGCCGGGGTCGCACGGGTCGAAGGTGCCGGCGTGGTGCCCATGTCGCCGGCGTCGGCCCTCGCCACCGGTCTGGGTGGGCTGGGCGCCGACAGCATCGTCGCGGCGGCGGACTGGGCGCAAGTGCACGACCTCCTCACCCTTTTCGGCTATCAGCGGGTGCTCGGAGACCTACCGGACGCACCTGCGGTCCCTGCCCGGGCATCGACCCCGGCACCGGCACCGGGCCCGGTCCCCACGGCCGCGGCCGAACCACCGCCGACACCGCCGGCACCGCCGACACCGCCGGAGGATGCGGCAGCCGCGGCGCCGCCCCAGCCCGGGGACATGCTGCGCGCCGAACTGGCGGTGGCGATGGGTCTCCCGCACGTCGACGATCTGGACCCCGAACTCCCGCTGGTGGCGCTCGGTCTGGACTCGCTGCAGGCGCTGGATTTCCGGAGACGGGTGAAGACCGTGCACGGACATGACCTGCCCGTCGAAGCGATCCTCGGTGGCGCCTCCCTCCGGGAGGTCATCGAGCTGATGCGGTGACCCGGGCCAATTCGATTTGGTTAGGCTTGCCTATGTAAGCTCGGCTCATGGTGGACGACCAGATGCTGCTGAAGAAGGAACTGTTGCGCCGGCGTCTGGCGGCCGGTGGGCTGACCCGCACCACAACCGATACGCCGGCCCCGGCGCGACCGGACGGAGCCACGACTCCGCTGTCGCCCGCACAGCGGCGACTGTGGTTTGTCCAGTACCGGGACTCTGCCGACACCTCGCTGAATGTGGGCGTCGCCTATCGACTCGAGGGTCCGGTGGACACCGCGCGCCTGCACCGCGCCTTCGACGACGTGGTGGCACGGCACGAGATCCTGCGCACCACCTATGAACTGGGGGCCGACGGAGAACCCCTCGCACGTCACCATGCCGCCGGGCGGGTGTCGTGGAGCGAGGTCGATCTCGGTGATCTCACCGGCCGGACCCTCGACCGGCGCGTGCGGGTCCTGGCCCGCCGCGAGTTCGCGACGCCGTTCGATCTGAGCACGGATTGCCCGCTGCGGGTCACCGTCCTGTCCTCGGCGCAGGATGCCCACATCCTGGTGCTCACCGTGCATCACATCTGCTGGGACGACGAATCATGGCCGGTCCTGTTCGGGGAAGTCGCCGCGACCTACGACGCCACCGGTCCGGAGACCGGCGCCGGCGCGGCCGGATTGCCGCCGCTGACCCGGCAGTATGCCGACCTGCCCGCCGCCGGGGCGGCCGATGACCTGGATTTCTGGCGCGAGCACCTGACCCCGCTGCCGGAGCGACTCTCGTTGCCCGAGGGAGCGCGCCACGGCGACCCGGGCAGCGCACTGCTGAACCGGTCCATCGACGTCGAAACGTCCGGTCTTGTCGAGGCTTTCGCCCGCGCCCATGCGGTCAGCCCGTTCACGGTGTACGCGGCGGCCGCGGATGTGCTGATCCACCGGATCACCGGCGCCGTCGACTTCACCGTCGCCGTACCGGTCACGCATCGTCCGGAGGGCAGTGCCGACCTGATCGGCTATTTCGGGAACACCCTGTTGCTGCGCACCCGGATCGCGCCCACCGACTCCTTTGCCGCGGTCACCGCCGCCGCGGGTGCGCGGCTCCTGGCCGGGTTCGCCCACCAGGGTGTGCCGGTCGACCGAGTCGTCGGCGCGCTGAATCCGGGCCGGGCCGGGGGTGACGGTCTCGCGGACCTGGTGGCGGTGAGCCTGAGCGCACGCGGTGACACCGCCGGCCCGTCGTTGTCCGGCGTGTCCGCCACCCACCTCCACGAACTCGGAACGCCGAATGGTCAACTGCCGCTGGAACTGACCGTGGTGATGGGCGACGAGGCGCGGCTGGAGGTCGAATACTCGACCGGTGTTCTCGACGCGGACATCGCGGCGGACATCGCCGACGCCTATCTGCATCTCCTCGACCGCGCGGTGCGCACTCCGGACTTCCCGGTCCGCGACCTCGAACTGCTCGGCCCGGCCGCGCGGGCGCGGGTGCTCGCCGCGTCGACCGGGGCACAGGTGGATCGTCCCGCGGTCACCGTCGTCGACCTGATCGCCGCGGTCGCCGCATCGCGGCCCGACCACGAGGCGGTCGTCTCCGACGACGTCACGCTGACCTACCGGCAGCTCATCGAACGATCACAGCGCTTGGCGCACTGGCTGATCCGCTCCGGGGTCGGGCCCGAGGACCTCGTGGGACTGCGGATGGGCGGATCGGTCGAGTTCGTCGTCGCCGCACTCGCGGTGCTCGAGTCCGGTGCCGCCTATCTCCCGATCGACCCCGACTACCCCGACGACCGCGCGGCCTTCCTGATCTCCGATGCCTCGCCCCGGATGGTGCTCGATCGTGGCGAGCTCGCCCGGGCCGAGGCGGACGCGGCCGCACTGTTCGCCGACGCGCCGCCGGGCCCGATCCGAGAGGCCCGTCGCACACCGCTGCTGCCCGGCCATCTCGCCTACGTGATCTACACCTCCGGCTCCACCGGTACACCCAAGGGTGTCCCGGTGGCGCACAGCGCGATCGCCGATCATCTGATCGGCTTCGGCGCCGGCGAGGTACTAGCCCCCGACGACCGTCTGGTGCAGACGTCGTCGGTCAGTTTCGACGCCTCGATGTTCGAGATCTTCTGCACCCTGTCCGTCGGCGCGACCCTGGTGGTCCCGAAACCCCATGCAGTGCAGGATATTTCCTACATGGCCGATCTCCTGGTGCGGCAACGGGTCACCGTCATGCACATGGTGCCGACGTTGCTGTCGACACTGCTGATGGTGCCGGAGGTCAAACAGTGGACCATGCTGCGGACCGTCCCGGTGGGTGGTGAGGCGATGTCCGGTGAGGTCGCCGACGCATTCACCAGCACCTTCCATGCCGCGTTGTCCAACAACTACGGACCCACGGAAGCCGTTGTCGCGGCGACACATTTCCCGGTCGACGGACCGCAGGGCAACGCCATCGTGCCCATCGGCACACCCAACACCAACGTGACCGGCTACGTTCTCGACGCCGGACTGCACCTGGTGCCCGACGGTGTGGTCGGCGAGATCTATCTCGGCGGACCGCAACTGGCCCGCGGCTATCTCGGCCGTCCGGCGCTCACGGCCGCGCGATTCGTCGCCGATCCCTTCGATCCCGGTGGAAGGCTCTACCGCACCGGCGATCTCGCGCGCCGCAACTCGGCCGGTGATCTCGAGTTCGTCGGACGCGCCGACGAGCAGGTCAAGATCCGCGGCTACCGGATCGAACTCGGCGAGGTCGAGGCGGCGCTCGGGTCCCACCCCGACGTCGCGCACGCCGTCGCGCTTGTCGACTCCGACGACACCGGCGCCCGGCTGATCGCCCATGTGGTGCCCGACGTCCACACCGACGGGCGGATCGACGTCGACGATGTCCTGCGGCACGTGCGGGCGGCGGTGCCCGAGCACCTGGTGCCGTCCGCCCTGGGCACGATCGACGAGATACCGCTCACCGTGCACGGCAAACTGGACCGTGATGCGCTGCCGATCATCTCGCCGACACCGCGATCCGATCGGGGGCCACGCACCCCGACCGAGAAGCGGATCGCGGCGGTCTACGCGGAGATCTTCGGGCACGACGAGATCGGTGCGCAGTCGTCGTTCTTCGATCTCGGAGGCCACTCGCTGCTCGCGGCGCGCCTGGTCACCACCTTGGCCGCCGAGTTCGGGGTGGACGTCGATGTGCGTCTGCCGCTTGACCATCCGACCGTCGAGGGCCTGGCCGCCGCAGTGGTGGCGGCGGTGCAGGCCGAGTACGGCATCGACCTCGACGACCTGGGTGACGCCGCGGAATCCGGTGACCTCGGTGAGGGGTTCCCGGCGGCGAGTCCGGCCCGGCCGCCGGTGCGCGCCGTCGACCGTCCGGATCCGATCCCGCTGTCGTTCTCCCAGTTGGCGATGTGGTTCCAGCAGCGATTCGAGGGGGCGGGTGCGGCCGGGAACATCCCGCTCGCACTGTGCCTCGACGGCCCGATCGACGTCGACGCCCTCGGTGCCGCACTCGGCGACGTCGTGGCGCGCCACGAATCGCTGCGCACCGCCTTCGTCGAACGTAACGGCCTGCCCACCGCACAGATCCAGCCGGAGGTGACGATCGGCCTGCCCGTTATCGACGTGGAGTCCGCAGCAGCCCGCGACGCCGAACTCGCCGCCGGCCGCAACCACGAGTTCGATCTGACCACCGCGCCGCTGATGGCGCCGAAGTTGGTGCGGGAGAGCGATACCCGGCATACCCTGGCGATCGTCGTGCACCACATGGCGATCGATCACTGGTCGACCGACGTCCTGATCAACGATCTGATCGCCGCATACCGGGCCCGGTGTGCGGGGCGGGCACCGGAGTTCACCGAGGCCACACTGACTTATACCGACTACACGGTGTGGCAGCATCGGCTGTTCGGTGTCGGCGCGCCGGCGGGCGACGACCTCGCCGAGTACGGCCGCGCCGAGATCGAACACTGGCGGGCGACCCTCGACGGTGCGCCCGACGAGATCTCCGTCGCCACCGACCGCCCGCGGCCGCCGGCGCTCGGCACGACGGGCGTCCTCGCCGACTTCACCGTCCGACCCGAGATCCGCCGCGCTTATCGGAACGTTGGCGACGACTGCGGCGCAACCGAATTCATGGTCCTGACGGCTGCGCTGACCGCGCTGATGAGCCGACTCGGCGGCGGCGACGACATCGCGATCGGCACTCCGGTGGCCGGACGACTCGATCCCGCAACGGCCGAACTCGTGGGGCTCTACGCCAACATGGTCGCAATGCGCACCCGGACCGACGGCAAACCGACGATGCGCGACCTGATCGGCCGCACCCGCGATACCGTGCTCGACGCGTTCGCGCACCAGGACGTGCCGATCGAGCGGCTGGTGGAAGCGCTCAACCCACGTCGCACCAGATCCCGGAACCCACTGTTCCAGAGCATGATCCACTTCCGCGACGTGGATAACAACTCGTCGGGTCGGGCGCTCGACGACGACGGCGCGACCACCGTGCGGCTGCTGCCCGTGGCGCAGGACACCTCGTTCCTCGACCTGAACCTGAATCTGGTCGTCACCGACGACGGCGGCATCGACGGGCGCCTGGTCGCCAGCGCCGACCTCTACCAGCAGGACACCGTCGACGGGATCGCCGCCGCGTTCGTCGCGATGCTCGACGGTGTCGGGCGCCGGTCGGAGGATGCGGTGTCCGCCATCGACCTGCCGCCACTGCCGGGGGTGATCACCGTCGACCAGCACGCCGACGACCCGGCGGCTCTCGCCGCGCTGATCACCGCCACGCATCCGCGCCGGGTGCATGCCGGGCCGCGCACCCTCGCGGCCCTCCAGCACACCGGCTCGACCGATCTGGGCTCGGTTCGCGAATGGGTGATGACCGAGCCGGGACCCGCTGCGGCACTGGGCGAATCGCTGACGGCGCTCGCGCCGGGATCGCGCGTGACCGACCCGTTCGCCGACGCCGCGCCGGTGGTGGTGCCGATGGCCGCGGTGGCGGGCGGCGGTGCCGAGACCCCGACCGAGGAACGCCTCATCGCGATCCTGTCGGACCTGCTCGGAGTCGACGGGCTCGGCCGCGACGACAACTTCTTCGCTGTCGGCGGCGACAGCGTGATCTCCATCCAGTGGTCTGCCCGCGCGGCCGCCGAGGGTCTGCCCCTGGCACCGCAGCAGATCTTCGATCACTACACCATCGCCGAACTCGCCGAGGCCGTCGACGCCGAGGGGGACGCCGTCCTCGTGGCGGACCACGAGGACGCGGCGCCGATGACGGCCTCGGGGCTCAGCGACGACCTGCTCGCCTCGCTCGGCGCCGCCTGGAAGTCACAGCAGTGAGCGCACCCGAGATCGAGGACGTCCTCGCGCTCAGTCCGCTGCAGGAGGGACTGTTCGCGCTCTCGGAGATGTCCGAGGGATTCGACGTCTACTCCATGCAGTTCGTCGTCGAGATCACCGGGCCGCTGGACACCGCCCGCCTGCGGGCCAGTGTCGGCGAGCTCCTTCGACGACACCCGAATCTCCGGGTCTCGTTGTGGGACAGAGGGGTTCCGAAACCGGTGCAGATCGTGCCGACCACGGTCGCCACGCCGTGGGAGGAGCGTTGCGCCACCGCGGCGAGCTTCGACGACCTGGCGACGGCCGAGCGTGCGCGGCGCTTCGACCTGCGGAACGGGCCGTCGCTACGCATCATGCTGGTCACCTTGCCCGAGCAGCGGTGGCGCCTGCTGGTCACCGCCCACCACATCCTGATGGACGGCTGGGCCGTCGCCCTGTTCTTCGGTGAACTGCTGGCCATCTACAGCGCCGACGGCTCCGGACACGCACTGCCACCCGTGCGGCCCTACCGCAACTACATCGCCTGGCTCGCCGCGCAGGACGGCGAGGCCGCGTCGACCGCCTGGCGGCAGCACCTCGACGGTGTCGAGCCGCTGATGCTCGGCACACCGGAGGTGGCCGAGGCCGTACCGGTGCGGACCCGTCACCGTCTCCATGCGGAGTCGACCGCCCGGCTGGTGACGTGGGCGCGGTCGTCGGGACTGACGATCAACACCGCTGTCGCCTACGCCTGGGCCACGGTGCTCGGACGCCTGACCGACCGCGACGATGTCGTGTTCGGCACCACCATCTCCGGTCGCCCGCAATCGCTTCCGGGCGCAGACGAGATGATCGGACTGTTCATCAACACCGTTCCGTTGCGGGTGCGGCCGGCCACCGGCCGGCCCGGCGAGCCGACGACCGTGGCCGGCGCATGCGATGTGCTGCAACGGGAGTCGACCGCGATGCGGGATCAGGGGTATCTCGGGCTGTCCGAGATACAACGTGTCGCCGGCGGCTCGGCGCTGTTCGACACGCTGTTCGTCTTCGAGAACGCACCCATCGGCACGGCCACCGAGCCGGTCAGCGCCGCCGACGGGACCCGATTCCTCCCGTTGGCGATGGAGAGCCTGGCGCACTATCCGCTCACCGTGGTCGCCTACCTCCTCGACGGCGAACTCATCGTGATCACCGAAGCCGTCGAGGGTGCACTCGGCGCGGTGGTGCCCGCAGAGGTCGCCGAACGCATGATCGGTGTGCTGGAGCAGCTGCCGGACCGCGCCGCCGACCATCCGGACCGCATCGACGTACTCCTGCCTGCCGAACGCGAACTGCTCGGTGCGGCACACCCCGACGCTCCCGCCGACGGCGCTGTCAACGAGCCCATGACCGTGGTCGACGCGGTCCGCGCGCAATGCGCACGCACCCCGGATGCGCCGGCACTGACCACCGCGACCTCGACGATGACCTACCGGGAACTCTGGGCCGCCGCCGCGCGCCTCGCCGGAGAACTGACCGCGGCGGGCATCGGCCCGGAATCCGTCGTCGGCATCGCGGTGCCGCGATCGGCGGACAGCGTCGTCGCCATCCTCGCCACGTTCCTCGCGGGCGGTGCGTACGTGCCCATCGACGTGGCCCTGCCCGCGCCGCGGGTGGCCGCCGTGATCGAACAGGCGGGCGCCGCCGTGGTGGTCACCGACACCGCTCACGCCGACCTGCCGATCGGACCGGCACGCCCCCTCGTCCTCGACGACGAGCAGACCGTACGCCGGATCGCGCGGCGGCCCGACAACGTCGAGTCACCCGCCATCCACCCGCACAGCGCGGCGTACATCATCTTCACCTCCGGCTCCACCGGAGAACCCAAGGGCGTCATCGGAACCCATGCCGCCCTGGTCAGCTACTGCCGCGATCACCGCGATCACCTGCTGGCCCCGGCGCGTGCCCGACTGGGCCGTCCGCTGCGGGTGGCCCACGCCTGGACGTTCAGTTTCGACGCCTCGTGGCAACCCCTCGCGGCCCTCCTCGACGGACACGCCCTGCACCTGTTCGGCGACGACGACATGCGCGATGCCGGCCGCCTCGTGGCCGGACTGGCCGAACACCGCATCGACATGATCGACACCACGCCGTCGATGTTCGGTCAGCTGTCGGCGGCCGGGATCGTCGGGAATGTCGATGGGGGACAGGGTCATCTCACCGTTCTGGCGCTCGGCGGTGAGGCCATCGGACCGCAGCTCTGGGCGCAGCTGAGTGCATTGCCCGGCACCACCGTGCACAACTGCTACGGCCCCACCGAGACCACCGTCGAGGCCGTGGTGGCGCGCGTGGCCGACTCCGACGTGCCGACCATCGGCACGGCCACCGACCGGATGCGGGCGCATGTGCTGGACTCCCGGCTGCGGCCGGTGCCCACCGGCGTGGCGGGTGAACTCTATCTCTCCGGCGCGCAGGTGACCCGCGGCTACGTGAATCGTGCCGCGATGACCGCAACCCGATTCGTCGCCGATCCCCGGGTCCCCGGTGCTCGGATGTACCGGACCGGAGATCTGGTGCGGCGCAACAGTCGTGGCGATCTCCTGTTTGTCGGACGGCGTGACGATCAGGTCAAGATCCGCGGCTACCGGATCGAGATCGCCGAGATCGAGACGGCATTGCGGACGCTGCCCGGCGTCACCGCCGCCGCTGTGGTGAAAGTCGACCGGGCCGCCGGGCCGGCACTGGTCGGCTTCGCCGCGGGTGCGGATCTCGACCCGCGCGATCTGCGCAGTAAACTGGCGGATCGCATACCGGTACATATGATTCCGGCGCGGATCGTCGCCGTTGCGGCGCTGCCGATGAACGCCAACGGCAAACTCGACAGTCGGGTCCTCGCGGAGTCCGCGCACGCCGCGCTCGAGGTCCAGGTCGGTGATGTCGACGATGAACTGACGGAGACCGGCCGCACGGTTGCGACCGTGACCGGCGCCGTGCTCGGCGCGATACCGGGAGCCGACGACGACTTCTTCGATCTGGGCCTCGACAGCATCGTCGCAATGGCCATGGTGAACCTGCTGCGTGAGCAGGATCTCGCCGTGACGCCGCGAATGGTGGTGGCGCATCCGACGATCCGGGACCTCTCCGATGCCATCGACCGCGCCGGGCACGACGCCGTGCCCGCCCGCCGGGCGGGACCCGGATCGGTGCCCGCGGTGCCGATCGTGGAGTGGATGCGCGAGTACGGCAAGGATCGACGCTTCACACAGACGGTGCTGTTCGCCCTCCCGCAAGGATTGTCCGACGACGCGCTGGTGTCGGTACTGCAGTCACTCGTCGACGGCCACGACATGCTGCGGGCCATCCGGACAGCGGGCGAGGTGAGCACCCGAGCGGTCGGCGCCGTCGATGCCGCGGCTGTGCTCACCGGCATGGACCTGTGCACCCTGAGCGCCGACGTGACGGCTGCGGCGCGGTCGGCCAACGACCGGATCGACCCCGACGACGGACGCATGATGGCCGCGATCCGACTGCGCCGCAACGACAGCGGTGATGTCCTGCTGCTGGCGATCCACCATCTCGCCGTCGACGCGGTGAGCTGGCAGATCATCTTCGGTGACCTCGCCGAGGCCGGGGCGGCGGTGGCATCCGGTGGGTTGCCGGCGCCGGCGGCCGAACACAGCGACTACCGGGCCTGGTGTGAATACCTGGTGTCGCGGCGCGACGACTCCGACGCACTCGCGACGCGCGATCACTGGATCCGCGAAGCGACCGGCCCGGACCCGGCATTGGGCACCCGTCGTCCCGACCCGCGGTCCGACACCTGGAGTTCACTCCGGTCGATGGTGTCGCTCACCGACCCCGCGATCACCGCCGGCATGCTGTCCCATCTCGACCGAAGCGTGGGTGTGCGTGAATTCCTGCTCACCGCACTGACTCTCACGATCGCCACCTGGCGCCGCCGGCGCGGCGACGACCCGGCGGCCGGCGCCTACATCGCCCTCGAAGGCCACGGGCGCGAGGATGCGCAGGCCGGCCCCGACGTGGACACCACCCGCACCCTCGGCTGGTTCACCACCGTGTATCCGGTCCGCCTCGGCGTCGGCCGGGACATCGACGTGGATCGGGTGGCCGCCGATCCGCATGCCGGCCGGGAACTACTGGCATCGGTGGCCGATCATGTCGCCGCGGCACCCCAGGGCGGACTCGACTTCGGCGTGCTGAAATACCTTGCGCGGGTACCCGAACTGCTTGCCGCCGACGAACCGCAGGTGGAGTTCAACTACCTCGGCCGCTACGATCTGCACACCGAGCAGGACGTCACCGACGGCTGGGCGCCGTGGTCCCCGATCACCGATCTGGAACTCAACGATCAGCTACCCACCGACCCGGAACCCGATCTGCCCCTGCGGTATGCGCTCGACGTGGTCGCGGTGGTGCGGGGGACCGCGGACGGTCCGCAACTCGTGACGAACTGGCGCTACAGCGACGCCCTGCTCAGCGCGGCCGACGCCGCGGAACTCGCGGAGATCTGGCAGGAGGCGGTGGCGGCGCTCGCCGCAGCGAACACCGGCTGATCCGACGGGTCGTCTCCCACCGCTGATCGAGTAAGGCTCCGAGCTTGCGCCCTTCGATGCGCTCGCAAGCTCGCTTACTCAGGAACCGGCGCCGCATCGAGATCTCGTGCTGTCAAAGGGAAGTGGCCTCGATGCGCGGCCTCGCAAGCTC